>NZ_JAFNOP010000019.1:0-16120 GCF_026536195.1 Gilliamella sp. B2969 | reverse complement strand
CAGGCGATAATATCAAAATGACAGTATCATTAATTCACCCAATTGCGATGGCAGAAGGTTTACGTTTTGCGATTCGTGAAGGTGGCCGTACTGTTGGTGCGGGTGTTGTTGCTAAAGTTATTAAATAATTTTATACACTAGCGACAATAAGAAGGGTGTCGTTTGATACCCTTTCTTATCTAGTCTGTTTAGCAAAATGTTTTTCTTTAAAGAGCATTTTGGAAAATAGATATTATTATAAATAACATAATCATAGGTTTTATATGCTAGTAAGTAACGAGAGTCAAGATACAAACACGAATCTAGACAAATTCAAATGGGGTTTAGTTCTAGTACTGATTGCGTTTATTGTCTGGGGGAATTTCTATTTTGCTGGACCTAATGATATATATCAACCAAATACTATCGTGCGAATTATTGCGGTTGTTGTAATTTCGTTGTTAACTTTATTTATTGCCTTTACAACAAATAAAGGTAAGGCATTTTATGTGTTTTTACAAGAATCTAGAAAAGAGCTAAGAAAGGTAGTTTGGCCAACACGTAAAGAGACCGTACAAACAACTTTACTCATTGCTGCAATTACTGTGATTGTCGGCTTAGCACTTTGGGGAATGGATTCTTTATTCCGTTCAATAGTCTTTTATTTAACATCAATAGGACGTTAATATGAGCGAAGCACAACAAAAACGTTGGTATGTCATTCAAGCTTACTCAGGTTATGAAGCGCGTGTTGCACAATCATTACGTGAATATATCAAATTACATAATATGGAAGACGCATTTGGCGAAGTATTAGTTCCTACAGAAGAAGTCGTTGAGATGAAAAGTGGTCAACGCCGTAAGAGTGAACGTAAATTCTTCCCAGGTTACGTACTAGTTGAAATGATAATGAACGATGCGACTTGGCATTTGGTCAAAAGTGTACCAAGAACTATGGGCTTTATTGGTGGTACATCGGATAGACCAGCACCGATCAGTCAACGTGAAGTTGATGCAATTATGAATCGCTTACAACAAGTCGGTGACAAACCTCGCCCTAAAACGTTGTTTGAACCTGGTGAGCTTGTGCGTGTTAATGAAGGGCCATTTGCTGACTTTAATGGTGTGGTTGAAGAAGTTGATTACGAAAAAAGTCGCCTAAAAGTTTCAGTTTCTATTTTTGGTCGTTCAACACCTGTTGAGCTTGATTTTAGCCAAGTAGAAAAAAGCTAATTTATTTGAATATTTTTAATTCAATGACAACAAAAATCACAGAAATTATTCTGTGATTTTTTTTATGCAAAAAATCTGCCTTAAAAATAACAATTACTACTTTTTATTCGCTATTTAAATGTAATGACGTAGATAGCCTTGTTTGGATCCACGTCAACGTTTTATCCTTTCGATAAAATGATAGGATAAACATAAAGGTGAATTTGTTCATCACCGACAGATATGATTTGTATTGCGTTTTAGTTTTTTGTCTATTTTTACTTTATTAGTATATTTCTACTAGCTACTCTTCTCATTAAGTATCTTCACTTAAAAATATTTTTATAGCTCATAATGGTGTAATTAACTTTATGATTTTAAATCAAATCTTTCATTTTGATGCTATTTATACATTATTTTGTATGGTATTGACTGTAACCATCTTATGGTTTGTTATCCTCGTATAGGCTATGCAATAATATTTTTGGTTTGAAATGATGATGATGCATAAGTTTGCTGGCTTTTAGGGAATGGAAGGTGATTGCTTTGTCATTAAAACAATAATAACAATTACCATATTAGTATGTGCCGTATACCCAACTCCGGCTATATTTTGACGATGTTCATGGACAGAAAAATTTATACCGTTTCAATTTATTAATATTTTATCAACGATCTATTTATTCGAGTTATTTTTAACGCAATTTTATTAGGTATTGCTGTTGGAGTTAATGCGGCATTTAGGGGTAATTTATGCACCGCATAGTGCTAGAATATGCTAAGCATATAATGGTTATAGGTCGAACTTTTTATTATCAATTATTACCCTGACTGTTGTTGTTAGACTTGTGTTATGCCGATGATGGGATGTTACGGAATTTGCTACTAACTATTTAGGTTTATCAAAAACTAATTTTATGGGTGTGCTAATATTTTTTTAGCACATTATCACTATGATTATATTTCAATTTTAGATTAAAAGCTGAAATGCCAAGATCAAATCAAACTTAAATCAACACAGTGTATTGTTGGTATTAGACTAGAAACTATTGAGTTGATGACCAAAAAAGCTGAAGATTGCCAAAAATATCATGCCGAAAATATAGTGTGCAGGGTGTCTTTGTATGAGATTTCAGTTAACTGGCATGATTAAATCTTATTTTTAAAAGTTAATTCCATTTAATTTAAAGCCAAAAGACGGCGATGAATTTTATCTAAAAATTCATCGAAAAGGAATGTTGGTATTAGATGAGTAAATTGCCTAGACAAATTCAATAAATTATTTTTAGCAATACAATTTGATTTGTTTAACTATTTCTATTTTTACTAAGGATAAAGTATAAGACTACCTTTCATAAGGCGATCTTATTTTATCTTTTACATCATTTGCTTTTGTATTGGTTGCTTTAGTCAACAGCAACCAAACAAGGATATATTTGTGTGCGAGTTTGCTTTTATTACAATATTCAAAATTAGCCCTTTACAATAAAATGCGTTTCAATGTTGCTCTTTTAGTAAAGATTATTATGGCTATATGTTAATTAGCAAAAATAAAAGTCAAAAAACAATATTAAACCTCACAGTTAAAATCTTCTAGTTGCTGCTGTAAATCTAACCATTTCATCTCTGATTCTTCTTGATCACCTTTAAGTTGGCTCTGTTTAAGTAATAATTCGGTTAATTGTGATTTATTTTCTGTTTCGTAAATAGTTGGATCAGCTAATTGTTCTTCAATCGCTTTTAATTGTTTTGTCAGGTGTTCAAGAACTTGCTCTTCTTTTTGCAACAATTTTTTTATTGGCTGCATTTGTGATCTTAATTCCGCTTCACGACGTTTTTGTTCTTTGCGCTCTTGCGAAGAAATATTTTGAACACTATCTTTTTTAGCCGTATCTTGATCGGGTTCAGGCTGATTTTCAGCTTTCTGTTCTTCAGCAAGCCATTTTTGATAGTCATCAAGATCGCCATTAAATGGTTCGACTTTATGATTGTGGACTAAATAAAACTCATCAGTTGTTGAACGTAATAGATGACGATCATGTGATACAACAACTAAAGCTCCTTCAAAATCAATAAGGGCCTCGGTTAATGCCTGACGCATATCTAAATCTAAATGGTTAGTGGGTTCATCAAGTAACAATAAATTGGGTTTTTGCCAAACAATTAATGCTAACACTAATCGCGCTTTTTCACCGCCTGAAAATGTTTTTACAGGTTCATTGACTTTATCACCATGAAAATCAAAACCACCTAAATAGTTACGCAGTTCTTGTTCTGTTATTTTAGGATCAGCAAGTTTGGTTAGGTGCCAAAGTGGCGATTCTTCACCACGCAAATACTCTAACTGATGCTGAGCAAAATAGCCTAATTGGACACCTTTGGCTAAATTAATATGGCCTTCTTTAGGTTGTAGTTCGCCCGCTAATAATTTAATTAAGGTCGACTTACCCGCTCCATTGCGTCCTAATAAACCAATTCTTGAGCCTGGCACAAGATTCAATTTAATTTTTTCAAGGACAATTTTATCTCCATAGCCGGCAACCACTTTATCCATCATCAATAATGGACTTGGTAAAAATTCAGAAGGTTTAAAATTAAAATGGAAAGGATTATCCACATGAGCCGGTGCTATCAGTTCCATTTTTTCTAGCATTTTAATTCGACTTTGCGCTTGTTTCGCTTTGGTTGCTTTAGCTCTAAAACGGTCGATATAACTTTGCAAATGAGCGACTTTCTGTTGTTGGCTTTCGTATAATGATTGTTGTTGTGCCAGTTTTGCTGAGCGCTGTGTTTCAAATGAGGAATAATTGCCTGTGTATTCAAATAATTTCTTTTGTTCGATGTGAATAATTTTATTCACTAGCGGATCTAAAAAATCTCGGTCATGTGAGATTAAAATTAGTGTACCTTGATAATTACTCAACCACTTTTCAAGCCAAATTACAGCATCTAAATCAAGGTGATTGGTCGGTTCGTCCAGTAGCAGTAAATCAGAACGACACATTAACGCTTGTGCCAAATTTAGTCGCATTCGCCAACCGCCCGAATAGGATTTAACCGGTAACAGAAGTTGTTCGTTAGAAAATCCTAAACCATGTAATAGTGTTGCAGCTCTTGCCTGTATTGACCAAGCATCAATGGTATCGAGTTTTTCATGAATAATTGCAATTTGTTCACCATTATTTTCTTGATTAGCAATGGCTAATTTCTGTTCTAATTGGCGATACTCTCGATCCCCATCAATAGCATACTCAATAGCAGGCACATCTAAAGCGGGTGTTTCTTGATTAACCCAAGCAAGTTGCCATTGTGCAGGAATGCTCAAGCTACCACCGTCTGCTTGAATTTCACCTTTGATTAGCGAAAATAAGGTGGATTTTCCACAACCATTCTTACCAACTAATCCCACTTTTTGTTTAGGATTAATAGTAGCGGAAGCATTATCTAATAGTAGATTAACACCTCGGCGAATTTGGATAGAATCAAAAACAATCATGATATTGCGATCTATTATTCAAAATAAAATGAGCTATCCTAGCAAAAATTGAAGTTCAAGTAAAATCAAAATAGGATGACCAAGATGGCAATGAGTCCTTATAATCTAACGGCTAAAATTGCACAACAACTTGTTGATAGAACCATGAAAATCATTGATTGTAATATTAATATGATGGATGCGTAGGTAAGGTTTTCAGATAAATGAAAGCCCTTTATGATTGCTAAAGGGCTTAACGTTGTTTAGTTCTATTATGATTGTTTGATTGCTGTTAACGATCGACGAATAAAGTACAAACAGATCGCCACAAATACCGCTAATCCCAAATATTGTGGTAATGTACCTAAGTCAGCCGATATAGCCAGTGGTGCATCACTACCGCCACTGGCAATACTGATAACAATCACTACCGCTAATAACACACCAACTAAACTTTCACCCACAATTAATCCCGAAGCAATTAACGCCGCTTTACGATCAACTTTTTTATATTGTGCTTGAGGATCTAAATTTTGTTTTTTTGCTTTAGCATAAGCGCTACGCTTAATTAACCACGACAGTATGGTGCCCACGAAGATTGGCATAGTAATGGTTGGCGGTAAATAGATACCTAAGCCCACCGCTAGTGCAGGTAAACGGAAGCGACATTTTGATTTTGCTAAAATTAAATCAATGATGATAATCATTGTACCGACCGCCAAACCGATTATAATCATGGTCCAATCAAGTTGATGAGAGAATATTCCTTTGGCGATAGTTGTTATTAAGGTTGCTTGCGGCGCAGCTAACACTTGTGACTGATCCATATCTGCTCGTGGTAATGCCCCAGTAAAACCATATGCGTTATAGAGAATCTCAAGAATAGGTGCGATAACAATAGCACCAACCACACAACCAATGAGTAAAGCAACCTGTTGTTTCCAAGGGGTCGCTTTAACAAGATAGCCTGTTTTAAGATCTTGTAAATTATCATTAGAAATACAAGCAACGGCTAAAACTGAACTGGTAGTAAATAGTGCTAACGCAGTCGCAAAATTGGATCCTTCAACGGATGCTAACATACCATTGGCTTCACCTAAACCTAATAAGATAAGTGAAATTACAATAGCTGCGACAATGGCAATGCCTGATATTGGGCTTGCGGACGAGCCAACTAGTCCAGCCATGTAACCACAAGCGGCAGCAACTAAAAAGCCCATAATAAAAGCAAATAGCACTGCACAAAATACTAATGCCCATGCAACGCCTGTTGATAACCCACTGCCAGAAATAAATGAATAAAAAGTCACGATTAAGATAATTAGTATCCCACCCATTATCAAAAAGATTGATTTAGGCGAGAGATCGCGATCTGTTTCGGCGATATCATTCGCTGAAACATCAGAACGTAAAGTGCTGAATGATATTTTTAAGCCTTCAATAACTGGTTTGATTAATGTTAATAATGTCCATATTGCAGCAATTGCAATTGTACCCGCACCAATGTAGCGAATGTCTTTTGCCCAAAGTCCCATAGCAATTTTAGATAAAGGCTCATTAGTATCATAATCGGTTATAAGACTTAAAATAGGAATACCAAATCCCCAACCAATAATTGTCCCAACTAACACAGCAATACCCGAAATAATACCAATCAAATAACCTGCGCTAAGTAAAGCTAACGAAAAACCCATTGGTAATTGAAAGATTGATTTACCACCGGTAAACCAATAAGAGATACTTTCAGATAGTAATCGAAAACCATTGGTACAAACGCTGACTACAGAAGCGATGACCCCACCGACTAAAATATCTTTCAGCCCTTCATTGGTATCGTTATCCCCTGATTTTGAGCCAGCTTTTAAAATTTCCGCAGCGGCGATTCCTTCGGGATAAGGTAGTGTGCTTTTTACTACCATAACATGACGCAATGGGATTGAAAATAATACGCCCAACATCCCTCCTGCAGCACATATGGCAAAGGTTTGTAAAAACGGAAAACCTTGCCAGTAACCAATCATTAATAATCCCGGTAATACAAAGATAATTGAAGACAGGGTACCCGCTGCTGATGCTTGGGTTTGCACCATATTATTTTCTAGAATGGTTGAGCCAGAAAAAAGCCTCAATATTGCCATAGAAATAACGGCTGCTGGAATAGCAGAAGAAAATGTTAATCCAACTTTTAAACCTAAATAGACATTAGATGCAGTAAAAATAATCGTTATAAAGGCACCTAGAATAGTGCCTCTTAATGTAAGTTCACGTAAGTTATTCATTTTTATTAATGTAATTGATTTATCATACCGACATTATATACTGAAATTTACTTTATTTGTTGTTTATCTGTTTTTGTTTGTCTTATTTGGATTTTTTTTTGCTTGTTAAATTTTTTTTAGTGTAATTGTGCTTGAATTTATTATGAATATTTTGAGTAGTAATAGGCTAGTAATATTAAAAAAATAACTGTTTTATTGTGAATATATTACAATATGCGCTTAGATCAATTTAATTGAGATATCTACCGTGAATGGATTAAAGCGTCTACAAGCTATTACAAAGCAACTTCGTGATCCGATTAAAGGTTGTGAATGGGATCGCGTACAGACTTTTACCTCATTAAAGCCTTATACTTTAGAAGAAACTTACGAAGTTTTAGAGGCTATCGATCAACAAGATATGCAAGAACTGAAAAATGAATTAGGCGATCTTTTATTTCAAATTGTTTTTTATGCTGATTTGGCTGACGAACAAAAGGTGTTTAATTTTGATGATATTTGCAATGCGGTTGCTGATAAATTAGTCCGTCGTCATCCACATATCTTTTCAGATAATCCTGCTGCAAAACCCAATTGGGAGCAGCTCAAACAACAAGAGCGTAATGAGCGAGCACAGTTCTCGATACTCGATGATATTCCTAATTCTCTTCCTGCTTTGATGAGAGCTGAGAAAATCCAAAAACGCTGTGCATCTGTTGGTTTTGATTGGTTAGCGTTGCAGCCTGTCTTAGATAAAGTAAAAGAAGAGCTAATTGAAGTCGAGCAAGAGCTAAATAAATCAACACTTGAACAAGGAAAAATTGAAGAAGAATTAGGCGATTTGATTTTTGCAACGGTTAATTTAGCACGTCATTTGAAAGTTAAATCGGAACTTTGCGCGCAAAAAGCAAATAACAAGTTTGTTCGTCGATTTAAACAAGTGGAATCACTATTAAAACAAAAAAATCTGGCTTTAGTTGATGCAACACTTGAACAAATGGAAGACGCGTGGCAAAGTGTTAAGCAATTAGAAAAATCAAATAGCGAAGTAAATAAAAATGACTGAACAAAAAAACGAACTGTATCAAGAAATAGAAGCATGGGCACAAAATGCGATATTACATAGTCCAACATGGAGCATTAATCAGCTTGATTACTCTGAAAAGAGCATCACTGTTGTAGAAATGATTATCAGTGAAATTGCCGAAAAAAACTTTAGTATTCCTGAAGAACAATTAAATATGATTGCTCAAGAGTATGGATGCTACCTATTACTCACCGCACATAAAATATATGGTGGCGAGTTTTATTATAATGAAGAGTTTGAACAACCTATGCTGATTTGCTGTGAACCCGATGCAATGATTGTGCTAATGACCTGGAATAAAGTGAAAGGGCGTTTATTGGGTGATAAAACTGATCATATTGCTTATTTTCTTGATGAGTTTGGTAAAGCGACTTTCCAACCTGAAAAAGGCACGCATGTGGTTTATTTATAACTTCATAAAGTGTATTGTTTAAGATTCTTAATGAAAAGGTTAAGTAAGATTAGCGCCTAAAGCTAAACTTAATCTTTATTCCAAGGATGGCTGAAAATGAATTACACACTTTATATCGGCAATAAAAACTACTCTACGTGGTCTATGCGGCCTTGGGTGGTGATGAAATACTTTGATATTCCCTTTGCTGAAAAATTGGTTAAATTCGATAGTTTTGATGAAGATTCTATATTTAAAACTACGATATCATCCATTTCAAAATTTGGAACTGTTCCGATACTTGTTGATAACGATCTTGTCATTACTGATTCTTTAGCGATTTGTGAATACTTAGCTGAACAGCATCGCAATTTAGCACTATGGCCAACGGATATAAAACGTAGGGCAATGGCTCGTAGCTTAGTTGCAAAAATGCATTCGGGATTTCAAGCGATTCGAAATTATTTACCCATGAATATCGAGGCTGAATTGCCAGAAGTTGGGCAGATAATTTTACGTGATCACCCCGAAGTTAAAAAAGAGCTCTTGTTCTTAGATGATTTATTAACGTCTTTTTTATCTTCTAACAAATCAAATGATCGCTATTTATTTGGTGATTTTAGTATAGCTGATGGATTTTATGCACCTTTATGCTTAAGATTAAAAAATTATCATATTCAGACAAGCTCAACTTTAGCTAATTACATTGAAACGATTTGTTATACTAAAGGTATTCAAGATTGGATAAATGCAGCGTTAAAAGAACACAGTTTTGTCACGATGGATGAACCTTATCGATTACACCGATAATTAAAGATTTTGCTAAAAAATAACCCCACTTAACATTGCGTAAGTGGGGGTAATCTTTGGATTTAATCTAAAAACGCAATCACACTTCTAAATAATCTAAAATTCCTTCTGCTGCTTTGCGTCCTTCGCTAATGGCAGTGACGACTAAGTCAGAGCCTCGTACTGCATCGCCGCCAGCAAAGATTTTGGCATTGGTTGTTTGATAACCTTTTATTTCTGGAGCGATAATGCGTCCTTTATCATCAAAATCAACACCATGTTCGGCTAGCCATGGCATAGCATGGGGTTTAAAGCCAAATGCCATAATTACAGCATCAGCAGGAAGAACAAATTCTGAACCTTCAATAATAACCGGTGAGCGGCGGCCTTTAGCATCTGGTTCACCTAATTCAGTCCTGACCATTTTCACGCCGGTAACGTGTCCGGTATTGCTAATTTCTATACTTAATGGTTGTACATTAAATTGAAATTGTACCCCTTCCTCTTTGGCGTTTTTAACTTCGCGTTTAGAACCCGGCATATTGGCTTCATCCCGACGATAGGCACAAGTCACGTTAGTTGCACCTTGGCGAATTGAAGTGCGGACACAGTCCATCGCTGTATCTCCCCCACCTAATACAACTACACGCTTATTTTTCATGTCGATGTATGGGGTATCTTTAGTTTGTTCATGATGCATTATGTGCTTAGTATTGGCGATCAAAAATGGTAACGCATCATAAACGCCGTTAGCATCTTCATTTTCAAGTCCTGCGCGCATTGATTGATAGGTGCCTGTTCCAATAAAAACAGCATCAAACTCATTAAGTAACTCAGATAATTGAACTGTTTTTCCTACTTCGGTATTTAGACGAAACTCAACTCCCATCTCGGTAAAAATTTTACGACGGTTAATTAATACTTCCTTATCCAATTTAAATGCAGGAATACCAAAGGTTAATAGCCCACCAATTTCAGGATGACGATCAAAAACTACCGGTGTTACACCATTACGTACTAAAACATCAGCGCAAGCAAGTCCTGCAGGACCCGCACCAATAATGGCGACTTTTAATCCGGTTTTTTCAACATTAGTTAAGTTAGGTTTCCAGCCCATTTTAAAGGCTTCATCGGTAATATAGCGTTCAATATTACCGATAGTAACAGCGCCAAACTCTGCGTTTAAGGTGCATGATCCTTCACAAAGTCGATCTTGAGGGCAAACACGGCCACAAACTTCCGGTAAACTATTAGTTTGATGAGAGAGTTCAACTGCCTCTAAAATTTTACCTTCATTAACTAATTTTAGCCAATTCGGAATATAGTTATGCACAGGGCAACGCCATTCACAATATGGGTTACCACAAGCCAAACAGCGATCGGCTTGGGCTTGAGATTGCGCAGGGGAAAATCCTTCGTAAATTTCAACAAATTCTATTTTACGAATATTCAACGGTTTTTTTGGCGGATCGACACGTTGTAAATCGATAAACTGATAAACATTTTGACTCATTTTCGTGCTCTCCTTACTGTGCTTGAACGCGTAGTTCTGCTGATGAACGACTACGATGACCAAGCAGCGCTTTTACATCGCTCGATTTAGGTTTAACTAAAACAAATTGTTTAGCAAAATCTTGCCAATTAGCTAAAATTTCTTCAGCGCGTGATGAGTGAGTAAGTTGAGCATGCTCCATGATTAAGCCTCGTAAGTGCTCTTCATGTATTGAATAATCAGCAACATTTAGCATTTCGACTAACTCTTTATTGATACGTTTATGAAAATCACCGTCAGCATCTAAAATATAGGCAAATCCACCAGTCATACCGGCACCAAAGTTAACCCCTGTTTTACCAAGTACGCATACAATACCGCCTGTCATATATTCACAGCCATTATCACCAATGCCTTCAACAACACTAATAGCACCAGAATTACGTACGGCAAAACGTTCACCGGCACGACCTGCGGCAAATAATTTACCGCCAGTTGCACCATATAAACAGGTATTACCGGCAATGGTTGCTTCATGGCTTAAAAATGCCGAACCTTGTGGGGGGCGAATGACTATACGTCCGCCCGCCATGCCTTTACCAACATAGTCATTAGCATCACCTGTAAGGGTTAAATCCACACCACCGGCATTCCATACTCCAAAGCTTTGACCGGCTGTACCATTAAAGTTAAGGTTGATAGGATCGGTCACTAAACCTTGATCGCCATATTTTTTAGCAATATAGCCGGATAAACTTGCTCCAACTGAACGATCGGTATTTTGAATTTCAAAATAGAAACTTTTGCTTTGACGATTATCCACCGCTTCTTGTGCTTGGGTGATGATCGCTTTATTAAGTAGCCCTTTGTCAAACGGTTTATTATCCTCAATACAATATACCGGTTTACCTTCAAGCGGTGTGGCTGTTTTAAGTAATCCTGATAAATCAAGTTTTTGTTGTTTAGCTGTTATGCCATCGAGTTCTAACAGCAAATCAGTACGACCAATTAAGTCGATGATGCGACTAACACCTAGTTCAGCCATAACTTCACGCGTATCACGAGCAATGAAGCGGAAATAATTCATCGCTTTTTCAGGTAATCCATGATAGTGCTCACTTCGTAATTTCTCGTCTTGAGTCGCAACGCCGGTTGCACAATTATTAAGATGGCAAATACGTAAATATTTACAGCCTAAGGCAACCATTGGCCCCGTTCCAAAGCCAAAACTTTCCGCCCCTAAAATAGCGGCTTTTACAATATCAACACCCGTTTTAAGGCCGCCGTCAACTTGTAGGCGTATTTTGTGACGTAAACCATTAGCAACAAGCGATTGTTGCGTTTCAACCAGACCTAATTCCCATGGCGAGCCGGCATATTTCACAGATGTTAATGGGCTGGCTCCGGTACCACCATCGTAACCCGAAATCGTGATTAAATCGGCATAAGCTTTAGCAACCCCTGTTGCAATTGTTCCAACACCCGGTTCCGAAACTAATTTAACTGAAATCATCGCTGTTGGATTGATCTGTTTCAGGTCAAAAATAAGTTGTGCCAAATCTTCAATTGAATAAATATCGTGGTGAGGAGGTGGTGAAATTAATGTTACCCCAGGGACTGAAAAACGTAATTTTGCAATATAAGGTGTGACTTTATCACCCGGCAATTGCCCTCCTTCACCCGGTTTTGCGCCTTGCGCCACTTTAATTTGAATCACATCCGCACTCATTAAATAACCTGGTGTAACGCCAAAGCGACCAGAAGCCACTTGTTTGATGCGTGACACTTTTATACTGTTATAACGAGCAGGATCTTCGCCTCCTTCTCCGGAGTTTGAAAAACCACCTAACGTATTCATTGCGGTTGCAAGAGATTCATGCGCTTCAGGACTTAACGCGCCAATTGACATCGCAGCGGAATCAAAACGTTTAAATAAAGCCTCTTCTGGTTCGACTTCATTAAGTGCAATAGCCCCACTTTCTGGTGGGTTAAGTTTTAATAAATCACGTAATGTAGCAACAGGTCGATTATTGACGATATCGGCATAACGCTTATACTCTTCATAACTACCATTATTTACAGCTTTTTGTAATGACTGCACCACATCTGGATTATAAGCGTGGTATTCGCCACCATGTACAAATTTGAGTAATCCACCTTGTTCTAATGGTTTACGACGTAACCACGCTTTTTTGGATAGGTTGAATTGGTCTTGAGCAAAATCATCAAAATTAGCACCACTAATTCGGCTTGTGACACTTTGGAAACAGAGTTCTACCACATCCTTATGTAAGCCAACTGCTTCAAACAGTTTAGAGCAACGGTAAGAGGCGACTGTCGAAATGCCCATCTTGGACATGATTTTATATAAACCTTTATTAATCCCGTTACGATAATTAAGTATGGCTTCACGGTAAGTTTTATTAATCGTACCTTTATCAACCATTTGCGCTAAAGTTTCATACGCTAAATATGGATAGATTGCAGTTGCGCCAAAGCCTAGTAAGACAGCAAACTGATGTGGATCTCGACAGCTTGCAGTTTCAACAATAATATTGGCATCGCAACGTAAATTTTTCTCAACTAAACGTTGTTGCACGGCACCAACAGCCATTGGCGCAGGAATTGGTAGGCGATCGGCTGCAATATTTTTATCTGATAGAATCAGCAATACTGTGCCATTTTTTACTTTGGCTTCAGCATCACCACAAAGCTGTTCAATTGCATCACGTAAGCTACCATCAATTTCATAAGTAATATCAAGCGTTTCTGATTTATAGTATTTTGACTCTAACGTCGTTAACTGCTGAAAATCTGAATACACTAAAACTGGATATTTAAATGCCACACGATGCGCTTGTCCTTCCGCTTCGGCAAACACATTCATTTCACGGCCAATACTGGTAGAAAGTGACATAACGTGCGCTTCACGCAATGGATCGATAGGTGGATTGGTTACTTGCGCAAATTTTTGTCGGAAGTAATCATAAATTAAGCGAGGACGGCTTGATAATACTGCAAATGGCGTATCATCGCCCATAGAGCCTGTTGCTTCTTGACCATTTTCACCTAAAACGCGAATGCATTGATCAAGTTCTTCATTGCTATAACCAAATTGTTTTTGGTAAGTCGCCAGTAATGTATCATCATAATCACGAGAGCCGATATCATCATCAGGAAGATCTTCAACTGGAATCAGACGTTTTACATTCTTTGCCATCCACTCTTTGTATGGGTGACGTTTTTGTAAATCGTTATCGGTTTCGGACGATTGTAAAATGCGACCTTCTTCGGTATCAATCACCAGTAATTCGCCCGGACCAACGCGCCCTTTAGTTACCACTTCATCCGGTTGGTAATCCCAAATACCGATTTCCGATGCGCAGGTAATGAGTTTGTCTGTGGTAATAACATAACGAGCAGGGCGTAGACCGTTACGATCTAAGTTACAAGCAGCATAACGACCATCCGACATAACAATGCCTGCTGGACCATCCCATGGTTCCATATGCATAGAGTTAAAATCAAAAAAGGCACGCAGATCTTCATTCATATCTGGATTGTTTTGCCATGCTGGCGGAACAAGTAAACGCATTGCACGCACTATATCCATCCCACCAACAAGGAATAATTCAAGCATATTATCAAGTGAACTTGAATCTGAACCCGTTACATTCACAAACGGTGCTGCATTTTGTAAGTCAGGTATAAGCGGCGTTTTAAATTTGTAAGATCGCGCTTTGGCCCATTGGCGATTGCCCTCAATAGTATTAATTTCACCATTGTGGGCTAAATGTCTAAATGGCTGGGCAAGTGGCCAACGTGGTACAGTATTGGTTGAAAAACGTTGATGGAATAAACAGATTGCTGTTTCCATACGAATATCTGCCAAATCTAAATAGAATCGAGGTAAATCTTTAGGCATGCAAAGACCTTTATAGATATTGACCTGATTTGAAAAACTACAGACATAAAACGTATCATCTTGCACACGTTTTTCTATGCGACGCCTAACCATATATAAACGACGCTCTAAATCAATTTTTGTCCAACCCGCAGGCGCATTAACAAAGACTTGTTCAATTCTTGGTAGTGATGACAGGGCAATTTCACCCAACACACTTTTATCAATTGGCACTTCGCGCCAACCTAAAATTGATAAAGTTTCATCCGCTAACTCTTCTTCAACAATTTCACGACTAGCTTGAGCTTCGGCTTCATCTTGGCTTAAAAATAGCATGCCTACAGCATAATTTGTTGCTAAACGCCATCCGGCATCTTCAGCTACTAGCCTAAAAAATCGATCGGGTTTTTGCATTAAAAGCCCACAGCCATCGCCCGTTTTACCATCAGATAAAATGGCACCACGGTGCTGCATTCTTGCCAATCCGTGAATTGCTGTACGCACCACCTTGTGACTTGGTTGCCCTTCAATATGGGCTATCAAACCAAATCCGCAGTTATCTTTTTCATGATGCTGGTTATATAACATATCATTGCCTCTAAATCATCGCTTTTATATTTTGTGAAGGTATAGGCATTAATCCCATAATGGCTAAGAAATTAAAGAAAAAAGGTATTTTGGTCAAATAAATATTACTTATAAGTCAATCTTTTAATAAGGTCTATCAGAGTTATTAATGAAGCTAATAATTGATTTGTAGCTTGTTGATTATTAAGGTAATGATTAAGTATATGGCTTTTATTCTCAAAAAAAATTATATAATTAATATCAATGATAATTGTTATTTTTGTAAATAAGTTTAACTAAATTAAAATGTTTAAGTATGAAATTATATGAGAATTTAATTATTCTAGACAAAAGTGTTTGTAAAAAAAACTTATCCAGCAGGATTAACTTATTTTTAACCAATTAGTTAATATTATTAAATTAGCTTAATATCGCTTATTGAATTAAAAATTCAATATAAACAAACAAAGTGATTGCAAATTACTCAAAAATAGGTATTTTGTAATCTAATATGGTGTATTTTTATGCTTATAACGTTTAAATTAATACAGATGTTTTAAATATTTAGCAAAATAATCATCTGATTTAATAAGAAAATAATGCTGAATAATTGTGAATTTAAAGAATGTTAATCATTTAACATATATTTGAATATAACTTTATTCATAAGATCTGAATCTGATAGAGAGGATTATATGGATATGGAAAAAGGAATAGCCACTCTTATTACTCAATATGGTAAAGGTGTGAGTAATGGGCTTAATGGTGCAATCAGCCATAATCGTTACACATTAACAATTGAAGCACTAGGCTCAGCAATATCGGTATTAGAGGTAAGCAGTGATGAAGCCCTTAACCAGCCCTGGCATTATCGCATTTCTTTTACAAGTTCAGATAAACACCTCACGCTTGACTCGGTTTTAAATCAAAAAGCCGCATTTATTTTTCACCCGGCGAATAATTTCA
>NZ_JAFNOP010000018.1:0-16512 GCF_026536195.1 Gilliamella sp. B2969 | reverse complement strand
GGGGCCTTTTTTAAGGAAATATCATGATTAATAGAGATTTTATTAATATTAAAACCAAAAACAGATTTGACAAAGATTATCAATTAACT
Source organism: Gilliamella sp. B2969 (assembly GCF_026536195.1). Classification (NCBI taxonomy): domain Bacteria; kingdom Pseudomonadati; phylum Pseudomonadota; class Gammaproteobacteria; order Orbales; family Orbaceae; genus Gilliamella; species Gilliamella sp. B2969. The sequence continues at coordinate 16,423 of NZ_JAFNOP010000018.1, read as the reverse complement.
AAACACGAAATCCGATTTATCTACTTTGCCAATCTAATATTAATCTTTATGGGATTGGTCGCCTTGTTAATTGCATATTCCTGATAACTATTGGCAAGTGGGGCGTAAGAAGGTCGTGAATATAAAAACATGATTTTTTAATCAACTCAATTAATGAAAAATACTTTTTTTCACCATAAATAAAAAATATTTTAATTAGGATAACTAAAATTCAAACATCCATACCAATTTAAAGTTAGTACTCAAAGAATCAATCAAATTAAAAATAAGCATCTAATCATACAAACAGCTGTATTTAAAATGAGATGTCTGTCTGGTTATACCCTTATTATTTATTAATGAGTGACTTAATAAAAACATCGAATTGATTTAAAACAATTTTGATAATTTTCCATGCAACAAAAAGAGAATATAACCATGAAATATTACTTACTAATTATTACTTTTGGAATGTGTAATTTAATTACTAGCTGCGCTTTTTATTATAGGTAATTGCAATGAAGTTTATCATGATATTAATTTCAACTTTATTACTTTCAGGCTGTATTACCGTTTATGAATGCGAAGGAGACCATAAAGAAACATATAATAATATATCCCCAACGACACAAGCACCTGAGGATAATACCAACAGTAAACAGCAATAAAGTAGTTATCGATTTAAATTTTTACGCTAATTATTTAGCGTAAATGTATTGAGTTTAAAGTTGAAAATCCAATAGTAATATTTTTTAACTATTTATTCTTACAATGCATTTCTATTGGCATGAACGCCTGATCGAACCCATCTAAGCTAAATTTCATATTAACAGTTTTAGTTTTATTAAATGCTTTTACCAATAACATTTTTTTATCTTTTAAACTTTGATAGAACAGATGATCAAAATTGCTGAATAGAATTTTATCATCAAACTTTAATTTTTGTTGGCTTAACTCTTTACCATCTACCGTAAAAATAAATGTCCACTGCGTTTTTGGTGTTATTAATTCATTCATAATTATTATCGAAATAGTATTACTTTCACAACTAACACCTAATAAAACATCAGGAGTTGATGAAAAACGATCAAAATCAGCTGTGATTGCTAAATCTTTATTCTGCTTAGTTGTGACATCTAAAACTTCACCATAAACCCACTTACCACTCGTTTTAAGTTCATTTTTAGCTTTTACAGAAAAGATAAACAACATACCAATTATCACAACAATATAACTTATTCTTCCTTTCATTCACTATTCCTTATTTATCAATATGAAAAATTTTATTGTGTATCATGTTTATTTTAAACACGATTATTAATGATTAGAAAGTTTTACCTGAAAAAAGATATATATTTGTAGATTGAGATAGTTAATTGACATACATTTGGGACAAAAACGAAAACCCTGCTTAACAGGGCTTTTATTAGTGTGATAAATGATAAATGAAATTATTCCCATTCGATGGTTGCTGGCGGTTTTCCACTAATATCATAAACCACACGGGAAATACCATTAACTTCGTTAATAATTCGATTTGATACTCGCCCTAAAAAGTCATATGGCAAATGTGCCCAGTGAGCGGTCATAAAGTCTACAGTTTCAACCGCTCGTAGTGAGACAACCCAATCATACCTACGTCCGTCGCCCATGACTCCAACTGAACGCACCGGTAAAAATACGGTAAATGCTTGACTGACTTTATGGTATAAGTCAGCTTTATAAAGTTCTTCGATAAAAATAGCATCGGCTTTGCGTAGTAAATCACAATACTCTTTTTTCACTTCACCAAGAACACGCACCCCTAAACCCGGTCCAGGGAATGGATGACGATAAAGCATTTCGTAAGGTAAGCCAAGTTCTAAACCAACTTTACGTACTTCATCTTTAAATAATTCTCTTAATGGCTCGACTAGCCCCATTTTCATATCTTCAGGTAAACCACCAACATTATGATGAGATTTAATCACATGAGCTTTACCGGTATCGGCCGCAGCTGATTCAATCACATCTGGATAGATGGTACCTTGAGCAAGCCATTTGACATCTTTTAATTTTGCCGCCTCTTCATCAAAAACAGCAACAAATTCACGGCCAATGATTTTACGTTTAGCTTCAGGATCAGCTTCACCCTTTAACGCAGCCATAAACCGATCTTCGGCGTTAATAGCGATGATATTTAAGCCAAATTTATCACCAAACATGTCCATGACTTGTTTTGCTTCGTTTAAGCGTAATAAGCCATGATCAACAAACACGCAGGTCAATTGGTCGCCAATTGCTTGATGTAATAATAAAGCTGTAACCGAAGAATCTACACCACCAGATAAGCCAAGTAATACTTTATCTTTACCAACTTTTTCTTTTATACGGGCAATAGCATCAGTAATAATTGAAGATGGCGTCCATAATTTTTCACACTGACAAATATCAATGACAAAACGCGTTAATAACTCTAATCCTTTAATGGTATGAGTAACTTCAGGATGGAATTGTACGCCATAAAACTGTTTTTCATCGTTGGCCATAATGGCGAAAGGACAAGTTTCTGTTTGCCCAATTAAGGTAAATGTGTCAGGTAATGAAGTAACTTTATCACCATGACTCATCCAGACATCAAGTTGCTCTATACCAGCATCATTGGTGCTATCTAAAATACCGTCTGTTAATTTTGATTTTGCAACAATATCAACTTTAGCATAACCAAACTCTCGTTGATTAGATGCTGTAACTTGTCCGCCCTTACCCACTTGAATCGCCATAGTTTGCATACCATAGCAGATACCAAGCACTGGCACGCCAGCGCTAAAAACATATTCAGGTGCGCGTGGGCTATTTTGTTCGGTAGTACTTTCTGGACCACCTGATAATATAATACCTTTAGGATTAAACTGTTTGATTTTTTCTTCTGATACATCCCACGGCCAAAGTTCACAATAAACACCAATTTCACGGACTCGGCGAGCGATCAATTGGGTAACTTGAGAGCCAAAATCGAGGATTAATATGCGCTGTTGGTGGATGTCTTGCTTCATTAATTTTATTCCTAAGGTATGAAATAATATAAAAAATAAGAGGTGATATTGTATCACCTCTTATCTATGGTTAGAACTGCATGCTTCGCTTATTTTGCAGCATTTTCTTGTGCTGATTGAATTGCAGTTAATGCAATAGTGTAGACGATATCGTCAACTAATGCGCCACGTGACAAATCATTAACAGGTTTACGCATACCTTGTAACATTGGACCGATAGACACAAGATCCGCTGAACGTTGTACCGCTTTATAAGTAGTGTTACCTGTATTTAGGTCAGGGAAGATAAATACTGTTGCACGACCAGCTACTTTTGAGTTTGGTGCTTTAGATTTAGCCACATCTGGCATTACCGCCGCATCATATTGTAACGGACCATCAATCATCAGATCAGGACGTTTTTCTTGCGCGATGCGAGTGGCTTCTTTCACTTTTTCAACATCGGCACCTTGACCAGAACTACCTGTTGAATAAGAGATCATCGCAACACGTGGTTCAATACCAAAGGCAATTGCAGTATCAGCAGATTGGATAGCAATTTCAGCAAGCTCTTGCGCATTTGGATCTGGATTAATCGCACAGTCGCCATAAATATAGACTTGATCTGGCATTAACATAAAGAACACAGATGAAACAAGTGAACTACCCGGTGCTGTTTTAATTAATTGTAATGGTGGACGAATAGTATTCGCTGTTGTATGCACCGCACCTGATACTAAACCATCTACTTCATTCGCTTCAAGCATCATAGTACCAAGAACCACATTATCGGCTAATTGCTCACGTGCAATAACTTCGGTCATACCTTTGTTTTTTCGTAATTCAACTAAACGAGGTACATATTTTTCACGAATTGATTCCGGATCGACAATTTCAACACCTTGACCTAACGTCACGCCTTGTGATGCAGCAACTTTACGAACTTCATCAGGATTACCAAGTAACACACATTTTGCGATATTACGTTCCGCACAAATAGCAGCAGCTTTAACAGTTCTTGGTTCATCACCTTCAGGCAATACCACCACTTTTTTCGCATTGCGAGCAAGTTCAGTTAATTGATAACGGAACGCAGGTGGTGATAAGCGACGAGCAGAATTCACTACTTCATTTAATGATTTAATCCAACTAGAATCGATATGATCAGCCACAAAGTTTTGTGTGTTTTCCATACGCTCTTTATCATCAACCGGAATTTCTAAGTTAAATTGTTGTAAATTGATTGAAGTTTGGAAAGTATTTGTTTGTACTGTAAATACAGGTAAACCGGTATCAAAAGCTGGTTGACATAATTTATAGATTTTGTCATCAATTTCATAGCCGCCTGTTAATAACACACCGCCGATTGATACACCATTCATAGCCGCTAAGCAGATAGTAACAAGAACATCTGAGCGATCTGCTGAAGTTACTAATAAGGCATTAGGTTGCAAGTGGCTAATGATGTTAGGAACGCTTCTTGAACAGAAAGAAATATGTTTAATACGACGGTTTTTAATGCCACCTTCATTGATAATTTTTGCATCAAAATGTTTAGCAATATCGATTGCGCGGCAAGCGCTTAGATCCATATTCCAAGGAATACAACCAAGAACTGGAAGTGGGCTATATTCGTTTAAATCTTTAATGGTGATTTTTTTATCGTCAAATTTTGGTGTGTGGTAAATTTCTGCAACATCTGGACGGGCAAGTGATTGCTCTTCAACTGGTGCATTCACTTTATTGACAATTACCCCTACAATTTTTTCATTTTTAATACCACCAAAATTAGAGCGCGCAATTTCAATACGATCTTTAAGCTGCTCTGGTGTGTCTTTACCCATGTTAACTACAAAAATAATTTCAGCACCAAGAGTTTTAGCAATATTATTATTTAGTTCATTCGCAAACGGATAATCGGATGTTGGCACAATACCTTCAACTAACACAACATCTGCACCTTTGGTGTTTTCAGCATAAAGCGCAACAATCTCTTCCATTAATACATCTTGTTGATTTAAACCTAATAGATTTTCAACATGACTCATTTTGAGTGGTTTTAAAGCGGGAATAGACGTGTTATGACTAACTAAAGTTGTAGTATTGTCTGGCGCATCTCCACCTGCTCTTGGTTGTGCAACGGGTTTAAATACATTTAGGTTAATACCTTGACGCTCCATAGCTCGAATAACACCAAGACTCACACCTGTTAAACCGACATTGGTTCCGGTTGGAATTAGCATAATAGTACGAGACATAATTCATTTCCTCTTAATTCTTTATTAAATAAAAACAAACCGCCATTTGGCGGTTTTAATTGTTTTTTAAGCAGTTAGACGCGCAGCATCTTGAGCAATAACAAGCTCTTCATTAGTTGGAATAACCATTGCAATTGCTGACCCCTCTTTAGTGATTGTACCACCTTTACCAAAACGGGCTGCTAAATTGCGTTCTTGATCAAGTTCGAAACCTAATAAACTTAATTTATTTAAAGCCATACGACGAACTTCTTCAGAGTTTTCACCAATACCACCAGTAAAGATGATTGCATCTAAACGTCCATCTAATAACATAGCATAACCACCAATATATTTGACTAAACGATGTACAAATACATCTAACGCATTTTTGGCGTTTTCGTCTGTGTCATAATTATCGGTAACGTAACGGCAATCGCTGCTAACACCGGTTAAACCTAATAAACCAGATTTTTTATTTAATAAGTTATTAATATCAGCAACAGACATTTTTAAATTGTCATGTAAAAAGAACATAATTGCAGGGTCGATATCACCACTACGGGTTCCCATCACCAAACCTTCAAGTGGCGTTAATCCCATAGAAGTTTCAACACATTTACCATTTTTAACAGCTGAAATAGATGCCCCATTACCTAAGTGACAAGTAATCACATTAGTTTGATCAACAGGTTTATTTAATAATTTAGCTGCTTGTTGGCTAACATAATAGTGACTTGTACCATGTGCACCATAACGACGAATACCATGTTTTTTATATAATTCGTTTGGAATAGCATATAAATAGGCTTCTTTTGGCATAGTGGTATGGAATGCTGTATCAAAAACTGCTACATTTTTGTTTTTTAAGTGAGGAAATGCAGCAAATGCTTCACGGATACCAATTAAATGAGCTGGATTGTGAAGAGGTGCGAATGCCGCTGCTTCTTCAATACCTTTTAGTACTGAATCATCAATAACAACAGATTGAGTATATTTTTCACCACCGTGAACAATTCGGTGCCCAATAGATTTAATACTATCTAATAATTCTGGTTTTTGTGGGAAGATACTATTAACAATAAATTTAATTGCTTCACTATGTGCAGCGCCTGCACCTAAAGATGCTTCGCCTTTAACACCATCGAGTTTCCACTTAATACGAGCATCGGGAAGGTTGAAACATTCAGCTAATCCAGAAAGAAATTCATCACCATTTTCAGGGTTAATAATGGCAAATTTTAAAGATGAACTTCCGCAGTTAAGAACAAGAGCGTTATTACTTGATGACATAGTAATTCCTATATTTTGAATAAAAAGATATATACCAATCAAAATTGGTAACTCAACACATGATTCAACAACCAATGTGATTACACTAAGGTGACTTCTGATATCGCACTTTTTGATATAAAATAGAGAGCCGCCAATTTGAATGGTGACTATTTTAAGACAATAAAATGTGAATGTCGAGGAATCCAAAAGATATGAGTATTATTAAAACCTTTAAGTCAGGTCAGTTATACATGCAGCTTTGCCCTAATGATAAAGAACTCGCTTATTCATTTCCTGAATTAAAAATCATTAATTACATAAAAACCGCGGCTAAATATCTTCCACCTATCATTATTGCGCTATTGGTCTGGCAATATTATATGCCAATACAACTGGCGGTAACCGTCATTACCATACTTTTTGCACTCAGTTTGCCATTACAAGGTATTTTTTGGTTAGGTAAACGCGCTAAGTCACCTTTGCCACTGAACTTAATAGACTGTTATAATCACATCAAATCACAATTGATTGCTAAAAAAATAATCATTGAAGATAAAAAAAACAATGATAAATTAACTTTTGAATCTTTTATGAGATTAATTACGCTTGCCAAATTACATTTGGGTAACTATTTTGGTGAAGATAACAATTCAACTCATGATCAGAGATAAGTATTAGTCATGCCTAATTTATTAACTACTCTTAAGCAACAAATCGACGCACTTGAACAACGGGTTAATTTTTCGGATTTTCCTGAATATCAAGAGTGTTATTTTGATGAGCAGCTATTTAATAACAATAAAGTCATTGCTGATCGCTCTTTTTATCTTGAAAAAATAAAGCAAACTTACACAGCATTAACTCAATGCGTACTTTCGCAAAAATTGACTCAAATGACATTTTTATCTGAATCATTAGTTAATCAAATAGAAGCCCTAACACGTGAATTAGCTACTCATCAATTACGTCAAAAACAGCCAGAAACTTGCATTGAAGAAACGCTATCTGAAAAGCATGCACGCCATTTAGATTATTTACGTCGATTACAAGAGATGAAATACGAACTTGAGCTTAGCACAGATTCGCTTGATTACAAGAAAATTGCAACTATTGATAACCGTATTTATCGTTGCGAACAAGCAATCCAAAAGATTGAGTTAGAGATGGAAAGTGATGTTTAATCAAATAAGCGTATTTGAGTTAGCGATGTAAGCTTAATGTAGAGAAATATGGCGCCAAATTTTAAAAACTTTAGTATAGATGTGGTTGGAAAAAAAACTAAAAATCGCTTTAATCAAACACGTGATAAAAATAATATTATGGCGGGATATAGCGCTGTAAAAAAGCTTATTAGAATCAGTTTTTATACTGTTATCATTCTGAATTTTTTACTATTTTATTTTAAATCGATTAATGTCACCCTTCTTTCCAATATTTTCGACAGCAAAGTTTACATATGTTGGTCGTTAATTAATGTTATAATTAGCATAATCCTTTATAAACTAACTAAGCCCAATCTAATTGGTTTTTTAGATCCAATTTCACGCTCTAAAAGAGTTAAATATTTTGTAGGATACTTTTTTGAGTATTTTTGCGCTCTAATGGTTACGATGTATGTTGTTCCTCATAATTTAGTTTATATTGTTCCTAGCGAAATACAGACTTATACAACAGTATATAAAATGACTTCACCAGGCCCTTCGCGTGGAAAACATGGCCATTATAAAAATGGTATCAAGATCTATGAAAAATATACCGGCGATAGATTTTTTTTACCTTTTGATAAGTCCGACAATAAACAGTATCCACCCAAATTATCAGTCCAAATAAAAAATAATATATTTGGTTCTTATTTAGTGAGTTACCGTTTTTATAATAAGTGAAAACAGTTATGCATTTAAAAAGGGGTAAGATTTAACATAACAAAAGCAAATTAACGTAATAAAGCTACCATCGTTTTATTATTTTAATGATAAAAAGTAAAAATCAATCATTTATAAATAGAAAATCTTACTACATTGAATATATTAAAATATCAATCAAATTTGGCTGATAAATGTTAGGACAATGCACGCGATAAAACATTAATCATCAATCATGCATCTGTTAATAATACTTATTAATGCCATATCATTAGACAATTTTGATCAATTTAACCTATATCAATGTAACCACTAAATCTGTTATGCATTATGATCTTAGTAGCAATATACTCTTATTGAAATCAATGGATATTTTCAAAAATTCAACAACAAGTCGATGCCATATAGCCAAAATGCATATTGTTATAATTATTAATTAGTATCTTCTTTTTACGTTATATTTATAATAATCACTATAGTTAATAATTAATGAAGTAATGCTATTTCCTTTAAAGCGACAAATAAGGATTTTAATATGAGTAAAATATTTGATGATAATTCACAAACCATTGGTTATACCCCATTGGTACGATTAAAACACTTTGGTAAGGGCAATATTTTAGCTAAAGTTGAATCACGTAATCCAAGCTTTAGCGTTAAATGTCGTATCGCTTCTAATATGATTTGGGATGCAGAAAAGCGTGGTTTACTCACCTCTGATGTCGAGCTAATTGAGCCAACAAGTGGTAATACGGGTATAGCACTTGCAGCCGTTGCAGCGGCGCGTGGTTATAAACTGACTTTAACCATGCCTGAAAGCATGAGTATCGAGCGACGTAAGTTATTAAAAGCGTTAGGCGCAAATTTAGTGCTAACCGAAGCGGCTAAAGGTATGAAAGGTGCTATAGAAAAAGCGGAAGAGATTGTAGCAAGCAATCCACAAAAAAATATTATGTTGCAACAATTTAGTAATCCTGCTAATCCAGAAATACATGAAAAAACAACTGGACCGGAAATCTGGTTAGATACAGACGGCCAAGTTGATATTTTTATTGCAGGTGTTGGTACAGGGGGAACATTTACTGGGGTTACGCGTTATATAAAAAAAACGCAAGGTAAAAAAATAACTGCCGTTGCGGTTGAACCAACTAACTCACCGGTTATCACACAAGCATTAGCGGGCGAACTTATCAAACCTGGTCCACATAAAATTCAAGGTATAGGTGCAGGTTTTATTCCGGCAAATTTGGATCTCAATTTAATCGATCTTGTCGAAAAAGTATCTAACGAAGAAGCAATTGACACAGCGCGTATTTTAATGGAAAAAGAGGGAATTTTAGCAGGAATATCATCGGGCGCAGCAGTTTTTGCCGCTGATAAGTTAGCTAATTTACCTGAAAATGCCAATAAAACCATTGTCGTTATTTTACCATCTTCCGGTGAACGTTACTTAAGTACGGATCTCTTTAGTGGCATATTTACTGAAAAAGAATTAGGCTGATTTAAAAGAAAACCACCACACAAGGTGGTGGTTTACATACTGAATAATCAACGAATTATTTACCAAACGTGCAATCCATCTAGACTTATATGTTCCACTTTATACATCTTGAATAATTCCAAAATGACGGTAAGCATGAGGCGTTGCAATTCGACCGCGAGGTGTACGCTGAATATAACCTTGTTGGATCAAAAACGGTTCGAGTACATCTTCAATGGTTTCGCGCTCTTCGCCTATTGCCGCAGCAATGTTATCCAAACCAACAGGACCGCCCATAAACTTTTCAATGATCGCCAATAATAACTTGCGATCCATAAAATCAAAACCTTCATTATCTACATCAAGCATATCGAGCGCTTGAGTTGCTATTGTTTCATCAACAATGCCTTTCGATTTTACATCCGCATAGTCTCTTACTCGTCGCAATAAACGATTGGCAATTCGAGGCGTACCACGAGAGCGCTTAGCAATTAAATGCGCACCTTCTTGAGATAAATCCATACCTAAAAATTTGGCACTACGACTAACAATATATTCCAAATCTTCAACCCGATAAAACTCTAGGCGCTGCACAATGCCAAAGCGGTCACGTAGTGGGGAAGTTAATGAACCGGCGCGAGTGGTTGCCCCAATCAAAGTAAACGGGGGTAAATCGATTTTAATCGAACGTGCGGCAGGCCCTTCTCCAATCATAATATCTAATTGATAATCTTCCATTGCTGGATACAAAATTTCTTCAACCATAGGTGAAAGTCGATGAATTTCGTCAATGAAGAGCACATCGTTGGGTTCTAAATTAGTTAACATAGCAGCCAGATCACCCGCTTTTTCTAATACCGGGCCCGAAGTTGTACGCAAATTAACGTTCATTTCATTAGCAACAATATTGGCTAAAGTCGTTTTTCCAAGACCAGGCGGACCAAAGATAAGTAAATGATCTAATGCATCATGCCGCTGCTTAGCGGCTTGAATAAAAATTTTCATCTGCTCACGAACATGCGGTTGACCAATATATTCATCCAAAAATTTAGGACGAATTGCTCGATCTAATGATTCTTCTTCTTTTTGAGCCTGAGGAGCTATCAAACGATCCGCTTCAATCATATCCTTGACCTATTTTATAATGCTGATTTTAATGCTTCACGAATAAGCGTTTCACTATCCATTTCTGGCTTAATGACTTTACTAATAATACGACTAGCTTCTTGCGGTTTATAACCCAGTGCAATGAGTGCAGAAACCGCTTCGCTTTCAATTTGATTAGACGATTTTTTAAGGTCGCTTGATGAAATTACGCTACTAGTTGTGGACGAATCTTCGCCAAATCGTTTCAGGCGATCTTTCATTTCAACAATCAAGCGCTCAGCGGTTTTCGTCCCCACACCTGGTAATTTAACAAGTGTTTTGATTTCACCTTGTTCAACAGCACTAATAAATTGTTGGGCTGACATACCCGATAAGATCGCCAATGCCAATTTAGGTCCTACCCCATTCACTTTAATCAGTTCTCGAAATAGCTCTCGTTCTTGCTCATGATTAAAGCCATACAATACTTGTGCATCTTCACGAACGGCAAAATGTGTTAATACAATCACTTCTTTACCATTGTCCGGTAACTCATAAAAACAGGTCATTGGCATAAATACTTCATAGCCAACACCGCCGACCTCGATTAACACTTTGGGTGGTTGCTTTTCTATAATGAGTCCTCGTAAACGCCCTATCACATTTAATCCTTAATAAAGAGTATTATTTAACTTTATTTTAACTATCAATAACCGAGGTTTTAAACATCGCTTAAATAAAATAATAGAAATTATTTGATAGTCAGTATTAACAACATTTATAAAATAACTAGTTTGTAGTTTACCTGATAGATAATAATTAATAAAGAAAAACTGTATAAATAGACAGGCAAAATCATATACCAATTTTGGTCATTACTTATTATTGAAAGTAAGGCCTAATAATCATTTATATACATGACACGGGTAAATAGTGCTAAATCTATTTATAGTAATGCTTATAAATTATAATCAGTAACATCAGTTTTCTAGGAATAACTTGAATGATTAAGGAGTATTATGCGTGATTAGTCAAATTAAACATTTGTGTCCGAATAAGAATAATAAAGATAACTATTAGGGCTTTATAAAAGCACTAGACGAAAAAAACGATTACTATTTTGCTAAAAAAGATATCAATAACCTACCCATCGAAGAACTAAAAATTGGCAAAAAAGTTAATCTTACTGCAAATGAAAAAGACTCAGGCAAAAGATATGCAACCGATATCAAACTTATCGATGAGCGAAAAATAAAAGAGAATATTGATGTATCGGATGCCAATTTCTTTCCTGATAAAATGGATGCTAAGACTTATCAAGCATTATTAATACACTCGGTACGACAAATCGAAAACATCACCGATCCAATCGCTTTTGAAGATTCTGTTTTTAACTTATTAAAAATAATTCGATTGAATAAAATTTTTCAATTTGATAGAGAAAATCAAGCCGGAAAAGCAGATGGCTTTTTTATTATTGAAAATTTAGCGGTAATGTATGATTGCACTCTCAAATCAAATTATGAAGCATTTAAAGAAGAACAAATAGAAAATTATATTAATCAACTTAATCATAAAGCACATTTAACGTTCAATACAAAAAAATGGATGGACCAACGACGCCAAAAACAATTCCGCTGACAGGCAAAAGCAAACAAGTTTGGATTATCACTAAAGGTGAAAGCAAAAAAATCAGCAATTATGATAATGTTAAAGTCAAAGAAATATCAATTCATGATTTGTGCAAAATATTCCAAAAAAGATTACATGATATTACCTATGATAATGAAAAATTAATGAATGATTTTATTTTTATTGCTAAATAATTTCTATAAATAAATAGGAAGACTAGAAAACTAGCCTTCCCACTAAATTAGATAAAGTTAATTTTTATACCGACAATAATCAATATTCAACGGCAATCATTAAAATGGCATTTTAAAGCCTGGTGGTAATTGCATGCCACCGGTAACTTGTGCCATTCGCTCTTTTTGCGCCTCGTCTAAACGACGAGTAGCATCGTTATAAGCTGCAGCAATAAGATCTTCTAACATCTCTTTATCATCTTCTGTTAACATTGATGGGTCGATTTCAACGCGTTTGCAGCTATGTGCTCCATTGACTGTGATTTTAACCATTCCAGCACCTGATTCACCGGTCACTTCCAATTTAGCGATCTCTTCCTGAGCTTGCTGCATTTTTGCTTGCATTTGTTGGGCTTGTTTCATCAAATTACCCAAACCACCTTTTCCACCTGAAAACATATTTATTCCTCTTTTAAAACATTTAGCTGTCAATTATACAGGACGAATACTCGCTTCATCAATCTTCGCTTCAAAATATTGGCAAATCATCTCAATTTTAGTATCTCGTTTGATGATCTGCTTAGCCTGTTCTAACTTTTGTTGATATAAATCTTCGCGCATTTCTAAAGGCGTTTTATTTTCTTGATTATCATCAATCATTACCTTGAGTTTTACTAATTGTTGTCGATGGTTAGATAATGCTTTTTCTAATTTGTTAGTATTAACAGATGAGTTGATCAGATGTTTAACTGACGAGCGCATATGTAAGACAACATTATTTTCATCAACTTGTTCTAAAAATGAATTTATTGCTATTTGTTTAATTAACGGAGCCAATTCTAGTTGTTCGATCTCTGCACACCATTTATCTTTTTGAGCCATTTCACCAATAAGTTTTTGAGTCATTTCTGGTGTTTTATCACCATTTAATGATTCTCGAAAAGCCTTTGTATCGATAACCATATCATCTTTAGTTTCAACCAGACCATAGGATTGCCATTGATAATTTTCAGCAGTAATCTCTTCTTCGTCATTATCATTAATTGTATGGCTATCTAGTTCAGTATTTTTCTCTTTCTCGTTAGTTAATGGCAAAATGTTTTTTATACGCGCTAATGAGGAGTGCTCCTCGCCATTTTGTGACTGCTCTTTTCCAGCCACTGATTCAGACTTTTTTGTATTTTGCTCCTCTTTGATTAATTGCATTCTCATTTCTAAAATATTTTTAGTAATCGAGGATGCTTCATCAGGGATAACTAAGTCTGATTGTGCAACATTATCCTTTACATCTTCTGTTATCGTTTGTTCAGCTTCAATCTTTTCTGTTGTCGTTGACCTTATTGGTTCCAACTTTGGTTGTTCTTTAGCATTAGACAAATTAACTGAAGGTCTTGATAAGTTTGACTTCGGTTCAATACGTTGCTCATTTTGCTGACTTGATACCATTGGCGGGACTGGTGGTTTGCTATCCGCCATTTTTGGTGATTGCTCAGCGACTTTAGCTTGCTGTTTAGGCGGTTTAACTGCCTCATTTGTTTTAGGGATAAAGGCTAACGCGCGTAGAAAGCTCATTTCAACACCAACTTTTTTATCAGGTGCATAAGCAAGTTCTTTTCTACCCATCAACAAAATTTGATAAAACAACTGGATATCATTTGGCGCCATATATTGTGCTAAAAAGCGTATGCGATCTTCATTGTCACTGTAATCCCCCAGTGCAGTAGGAACGACTTGTAGTAATGCTATTTGATGTAAAAGTGCAATGCTATCAGCAAGTAGATTATCCCAATCAACACCTTGCGTCGCAGCAACATTAATTTGCTGCATTAAAGCATTACCATCCCCGTGATAAAGCGACTCTACTAGTGAAAATGGTATTGATTTATCTAACGTGCCTAGCATCATGGCAACTGACTCAGCTTCGACTTTACCATTGCCTAAAGCAATCGCTTGGTCAGTAAGACTTAGCCCATCACGCATACTGCCGTTAGCTGCTTTGGCCAATAACTGTATCGCTTTACTATCACTTTCGATCTGTTCAAGTTGTAAAATGTGTGATAACTGTTCGGCAATTAACGAGGTATCAAGTACATTTAAATGCAAATGCAAACAACGAGATAAAATCGTAATCGGTAATTTTTGTGGATCGGTTGTAGCTAATAAAAATTTTACATGTTCTGGTGGTTCTTCTAATGTTTTTAACAAAGCATTAAAACTACTACGTGAAAGCATATGGACTTCATCAATTAGGTAAACTTTGAATCGTCCTTTAGTTGGCAAATATTGAATATTATCTAAAATTTCACGCGTATCTTCGACCTTAGTCCTTGATGCAGCATCGATCTCAAGCAAATCAACAAAGCGACCTTGTTCAATATCGCGACAATTATCACAAACACCGCAAGGCGTTGCAGTTATACCTGTTTCGCAATTTAAACCTTTAGCGAGTAAACGTGCGATAGACGTTTTCCCAACGCCGCGAGTACCCGAAAACAAATAAGCATGGTGCACGCGCCCAAGTGAAAGCGCATTCGACAAAATTTTTAAAACATGCTGCTGTCCAACCACTTCAGAAAATGATTTTGGTCGCCACTTACGTGCCAGAACTTGATAACTCATAATCACCATTACTAATTGCTAATGAAATTGCCAATTATCATATCATAATGTGTCAAATTAGTCTTTACTATGCCGATAACCGATTTAATATTCAACAATGTTTTATACTAAAATGCATACCTTTCCTTAAACTTCATGTCAGGAATTTTTGGATGTAAAGTTTATTTAACAACCTATACGGCTGTGGGCATATAGTTACAGGTGCTCTTGGTGCTGGTAAATTTCTAAGCAACCTTTACGGCTGTGAGCCAAGTGGCTGTTTGAAAAATATTTAGAGGGCGTTTCTAAGCAACCTATACGGCTGTGAGCTAGAACGTGAGATACTATAATCGTTGTTAGTGTAAAGGTAAATGGTATTTTTTTGATGATTTTTTAATGTTTTGATTTTATTTAATTTTAAATTAACTCGAAAAAAAGGGATAGCAATTGGGTTACTTGAATTCAAGTTTTTTTGTAAAATGAAACTGTATAGACTCCTCAATAATTTTTACAAAAATATTTTAACCAATTAAATATTGATTGTTTTTTATGTTTAAACGCATAGAGTTCCTTAAACTTTTTGGCAGTCATTATTTTCATTTATTAATCAAATTTGTTTCTTAAATTTCTTAATAGAATTTTTGGATTTTAGATTGGTTAAGACTTTGGACGTTGGTCGTTTTGTGATGTTTTCTTTTTTGTAAAAACGCCCGAGTAAAGAGGGGTTTATATGCCTTCCCCAAATTACTCGTATCGTTCATTTTTGCTTGCCGATGCTATCGGCTCGGATTGCCCCTGCCGCTAAAACCGCCCTTTTGTTGCTTAACCTTTATTACGCTTTATTAAACGCCCCCGACTTAAGGATCAAAAACTAAGGATAGGCGCAAACCCCGTTGTAGTTGTAGCCGGGGAGGTAGGTGAAAACGAGGCCGTCGTCCGTGGTGACAAGGAACGGGCGCGAACCGTCGCCGTCACTTGTCCAGACGACGCTGTCAGCGAAGTCGGCAGCGGTATAACGGTTCATGATGCCCCATTCGGTAAACAAACCCGCACCAATATTACGCTGATAAATATCTTGAGTTGATGC
>NZ_JAFNOP010000017.1:0-33644 GCF_026536195.1 Gilliamella sp. B2969 | reverse complement strand
TAAATATGTTACCTTAAAGTAACAGCTTAATTAATAAAACGCGCGTTTTATTAATTAAGCTGTTACTTTAAGGTAACATATTTAATTAAATTGAGGTAACATATTTTTATTTAATATGTATATAAGTTTAAATTTAATTTATAAATATGTTACCTTTTTATTGATTTATTTTTAAAAGTGATTTATATTTATAAATATGTTACCTTTTGGAGGGTTGTATATGAATTATTCTGTAAAATATAATGGTGGAACTGGCCCGAGAAAAATAGATTTAAATGAATTAATAAAAAATTTAATTAATGATGTCGAATCTGTAGAGCAATCAAGCATTCCACAGGGTCAAAAAACCGCAAAATATAAAGCATTGGCTACAAAATTTAAAAACGCATTGTTTAATGATAAACGCAAGTTTAAAGGTAAAGGGTTGGACAACCGAATATCATTAAAAACATATAGCAATTATTTATCGAGAACAAGAAAATTGTTTGATAACAAATTGCATCACAGTTTTAAAAAAGAAATTAAAAAACTATCAAATAAATACACTGAATATTCTGATTTATTTGATAGCTGGCAACATGCAGAAACATCTAAAATCAGAATAGAACTATCAGAATTACAAAGTAAATTGAAAAAAGGGATGATTTTAATTGAAAAATATAAATCTAACTCAAAAAACACAGCTCTAATAAAATCATTTCCTGAGTGGAAAGAGTCAATAA
This sequence comes from Gilliamella sp. B2969, assembly GCF_026536195.1. NCBI lineage: Bacteria > Pseudomonadati > Pseudomonadota > Gammaproteobacteria > Orbales > Orbaceae > Gilliamella > Gilliamella sp. B2969. The sequence goes on along the minus strand of NZ_JAFNOP010000017.1, from coordinate 32,922 downwards.
AAAAAGGGACTATAATTGATGATGTTCAAACAGGAGAAAAACTACTAAATGATCTAAATAAAATAAAGGTCAATCATGAAATTATGTATCATCTAGTCATGGATGCAAATGAACGTGCTGCAATAAAAATAAAATCAGACAATAGCTTAAAAAATAAAAAACGCAGCACTGTCATTATTGATTATCAACAATACATGAATGGAATATATAAAATATTTTTAACACCTGATGAATTTTTTAATGATTTACAACGTAAAACGATAGCGCCTCTGGCGTTTGCGCTTGCAGCTGTATCTGGCAGACGAATGATTGAAATAATATTAACTGGTCAGTTTAAACGCGCTAGCAAAAATTCAGTTATATTTACCGGACAAGCCAAAAAACGTATTGAAAGTGATACTTTTGAACGTGAAATATATACGCTGATAGACAGCAGATTATTTATACAAAAAATAAAATTTTTAAGATCATTACCGGTTTTTGATGATATTGAAAATATAATACAAAAAAATATAAACGACGATAATAAAATTCGTAACGAGAAAACAATAATAAATTCTATATTCTCGTATCATTTATGTAGTTTTACGAAAAATTTTTTTAATGATTCAAGACGCGTATTCAAAGACACCCGGGCGATTTATGCTCGAATTGTTTATGAGAAATATTTTAAAACAGATCCGCGGTGGTCAAATGTTGATGAGGATGTTTTTTTTGCAGAAATTCTCGGTCATGATGATGATGAAACTCAACTTCATTATAAACAATTTAAACTAGCTAATTTCGATCCAAATTACACACCAATAATGCCAGAGAACACACGATTAATCGCTCTACAGAATATAGACAATGATATGCCAGGTCTGGCTGGACGAAATGCTGCAGTGAAAATTCATAACTGGGTAAAATCACAAATCGAGGCTAATCCCGACGCTAATATTACAACATATAGCATAAGAAAAGCTGTTTCTGTAAAACCAACAGTTGTTGCGAGATATTTGGAACATGCTGCGAGCGCACTAGGATTAGCAAAAAGTGAAGAAACAGGATGGCTAGAAAAACAGCCTGAACAATCATCAATAGTAATAAAAGACATTCCAGATTCAGCTGAAGTCGCTGACGAGATAAATGAATCTACTTCAGTTGAAACAGCGCATGTAGAACAGCATGATGAAGCCGAACAGCCACAATTCACTGCACAACAACTAATAGATAAAAGCTGGTTGGTACAGTATACATATAACGGACAGGCATGTGTATGGACCGGTCCCGCAGATAATATTGGTGATGCAATAAACAAAGCGTGGAAAAATCACAAATAATTCACTGGGGACATGTCCCCACTTTTATAACTCTAAAAGACTTTCTACATCGCTATTATCAACTGATACTATTTTTATTTCATATAGAAAATCAATGTAATCATCCAATGAATCTTTATTAATTTCATTAATCAACAATTGAAACGCTTGCTCTTTCTCTGTTTCTCTGAAAAATCCAAGGTTAAGACATTCAGTACTAACTCGAATTAAGTTTGTTTTAGATTCTTCTCGTAGCTGATCTATACGATCATTTGTTAATTTTTTTAAACATAATAACTGTTCAATATCTAATGAATTAACAAAATCTTGATTAAAAAAAATTGTACTCATTAATTTACCTCATAAATTCATATCATGCTGATTGCATTCTATTTTTCAATATATTCAACTCCATTGGTTCAATAGCACCTATGAATTCAGTTATATATATGCCTATTAATGTTTTTGTCAGCGCCTGAATAGGTAAGTTTTCATTGATAAACCACTCACGTTCGTCGTCTCGTAAAACATCTATAGCCCAACTGAGATCAATTGGTAATCCGTCGATAGCATTAGTTACCAACTGAGTCCATTTGTGTTCTACTGAGTGATCCTCGATTTGATATTTATTATTATATATAGATCTTAGATCGAGGATCACTTCGCGATCGTCTTTTAGCATTTCAATAGGTTTAGCTTGTATTGCTTTACCGTTGTTTTTACGTTGTTCAGTTATATTCGATATGAACGACCAGGATTTTTCATCTATAAACCAAACATAACCGCGCCCTTGTGATCGAGGCAGGCGACGCTTATCAACTTTATAACCCAACGCATTACATACCGCCTTAAACACCGTGTCAGCGCGTTTGGGCTTGCTTTTAGTACCTGCATAACCGCCGAACCGAATTACGTTATTAAACATCTGTATGCGTTCTGTGCTTATTAAATTATCCATCGCTCTTTGCATTGCTTCCGCAGTAACTTCACCTTTACCTGTTTCTAAATCAATACCGCAATCTTTAAAATATTGTCGCAATAGTTTTCTATGCAATGATGCATATGTCCTTGATGTAACATCGACCGCAGGTCGATAGCTAACTGTTACACTATCAACGACGGGGTGCGCTGTTCTGAAACGCTCGTCGGCTTCACTTTGTGATAGCGCGTTAACTATCATGTAATCAGAATGACCGTTTAATTTATATTTATATAAAAAGACAAAAGCTTGCTCTTCTTTATCAATAGCCGAGGCTTCGCTTTGTGACATGTCACGAATTTCGACGAGTTTTATTTTATTTTTTCCGCCTGTCAGCCAAAAATCGATAGTATCTTCAGTAACATCTAAACAAAGCTCGTTTTCAATATCAAAACGTGTTAACTGAGCCTTTTCTTCTTCTGTTAGTGTTCGTTTTTGTAATAGCTCATCACGCAACTGAATATCGGGCGTCTCAGCTTCTAAATAACGCATTAATTCGATTTCGTGAACTCGTTTTTTGGCTTCCTTTCTAACTGTTTTGCCCGTCGCGCTTTTAATATCATCTTTTGCCAAATGTTTAACATCATAGCCGTCGGCGTCTAAAATATGTATTAAATTATTAGCAAAATTAGCGCGCGACGTTGACTCAAGTTCCATAATTTTCATTTTCATTTTAGTGAACTGAGTGTCAGCAAGTCCAAGTGACAACTTGCCGTTCTCTAACGATGCGTCGCAATATTCTTGGTTTATTTCTCCCGTGTCGATCATCGCTTGAATAAAACCTGCTCTTATATTTTCTGCTGTTTCTGCGCGTTGGCCCGTTATTTTATCAAGCCCAATCATAAATGAGGTGGCCGTTCTGTCGCGTCGTAGCATTTGAATAGCGTCCGATGGAACAACTACACCGCTAAATAAACCAAAATGTCGAGTGAAATGCGGTACCTCGATTGATACGCCCGAAGATATAGCAGGGCTATAAATTAAACCATCGTATTTTGTAGCTGTTTTATTTGGTGCGTCAGTAAATTCCATCACGTCTGCCGATGGCGTTGTATCTTGTGAAACATAGAGCCAATTTTTTTGGGGATAGCGACTTTTTAGCTCATTGAGTAGCTGATCAGCTCTATTTTTATTATCAGTTGCGACTAAAAATTTTTCGTTATTTTCTGCAGCGTCGAGTATTTCGGTAAATACACGATCGCAATCAGTATAAAAAACCTCTCGTTTTTTTGTTTGTCCATTTTTGTCAGTGTACGAAACATCAACGGGCAACTCGATAACATGAATTTGCGACCATGGTTCAAGCCCTAGCTCCTCCCGTTTTTTTATTGCTATTTCACAGAGTTCTATTAATGTATCGTTTGCATCAGCATCAACTAGCACTGCATGTTCTCGAGAAGATGCAATTGCCAAAATTAATTGATTGAAAACATCCACAGGATATTTAACAATTTTACTCGTGCAAATAGCTCGCAAGCCCTGCGTTGCCTCGTCAAATCCCAAAAAGCCATGTTCTTTTACCAATGGTCGCCAACAGCCTTTTATTATGCTATTGACGCACAAAATGAGCTTTTTTATACCGCTCGATATTTCACTTAAACCTTGTTCCTGATAATTAAAAATATCGGATTTTTCGCGGTTTCCATCTGTCATCATGTCATATAGACCGGCGGTTAGACTCACTCTATGTGCTAATGAAATGCCACTAATACTCTCATGCATCAATGGTTTTAGTAGATGTTTAGATTTACCCGAACCCATGCCTGCTCTAACAATTACTGGCCCGTTTAACGATTTTATATGTTCTAAAATTTCATCATTAATAATGGAGGTTTTAAATTTTTTGTATGTGATGTGATCAGGGCGTAATGTAGGGTCTGTTATTTTATTACTAAATGAGCGAGCAGCTTGTGCTTTTATTTGTGATTTTGTGAATTGTCTGCCAACACGGCTACGAACCGTGCCTTCGTATGTTTTTAGCACATTTAAATGACGTAAATATTTATTAATTAATTCGACTAATTCTCGAGGTGAATAATCAATTGGACATCTAGACATCCCGACTTCTATACAGCTATATAGTTGTTTGACAAATTGTTTTCTGTTTTTAACTGATGTTACAGATAATGCTGTTAATTCATTTTTTAACTGATTTGTTGATATTGCTAATTTATTATCGTGCGAAAATAGTTGCCGTCGTGCCTCTCTTTTACCGCATTTTACGAACAAATCGTTAAAATCTGATAAATTTTCATTATCGTTTAAATTGTTAAATTTTGGATAAACACATTTTATTTTAGAGTGTTTTTTTAGTATTTCTAAACCGTATCTTATACCAGTGTTACCGTCACCCCTTTTTGCGGTTGTATGGTCATTATCAAGCGCTACAACAACATCAATCCAAGGATACAGTTCAACAATCTGATCAGCGACATTTATTAAATTGTTTGCTGAAACGCACATAATAGCTGCATCAAATTTGCCGTTTGCAGATAGATAAACAGTTGCTGCAGTTGCAAAACCCTCGGCTAGTACTATTTTTTTAGCATGTTTTAAATCACCAATTACATGACACGCCCCGACATAATCCCCGGGATTTAGTGCTGAGGTTAACTTTTTACTTCCGTCTTTATAAATTCGTTGCCACCCTGCTATTTTATTATCATTTATACGAGAGAGCGGAATGGCCATTATTTTGGTGGGCGCATGACCCCAGTTGAATGTTCTAACATCACAATAATTAAAAATATCGGTTATTTGTTTGCGTTGTGCATATTCAAACGAGCCGATTTCTTTGTCTGCTGATTCAAATTTATTTAGAAAGTCGTTGTATTTTTTAAGATTTTCAGCTTGTTTTTTTTGTTCTTCTATTGCTGCTAACTGTTCAAGTTTTTCACGTTCAGCTCGACGTTTTGCAATTTGTTCTGCGTTATTTTGAGCAAGTGGGCGCGTGACCCCACCTGTTGATTTTGATAAATTATACTCATTGAATAGGAATTGTAGACCTGACCAAGTGCCCGCATCAGAACCCTTTCTAACAAAGTTGACGAAGGGGTATGCTAAACCGTCCCGCGTTTTTTCTATTCTAGAATAAAGCTCAACGCGACCGCGTAACTTTTTCTCTAACGCTTTTGGAGCTGATTTGTTGTATGTGGAAAATTTCTCTTGCGTACCGCGTACTTCAGCTAGCCTGACTTTGTCTGCAACTGCTGACCAGTCTATGCCCGCTTCTGCTGCGAGTATTGATATTTCGTGATATGCCGCATCTAACAATAGATACGGATCGGCATTATATTTTTGCTGATAGAATGAAAATAAATTCATTGTGTGAACCCTTAAAAAAAAAGTTGCACGGGTTCCACAGAAAATGTATACTTTGCTATACAAACGTTATTGATTTGTGTTTTCTTTTATCTTTTTTTCTGTGAAACTAACAAATCTGTTACATCAATAAACCTTGGTCGCCACAACCAAGGTTTTTTAATGCCTGCAATTTATTAATTATTAAAAATTATTTACATTAAAAACCTTTGTTTTATGTTAATTTTGTCATTTTGACACGCTATATAATATAGCTTTGTTTTTTAAACTAATCAAATATAATTTGATCTTTTATGTATGTCTGATCATAACAGATCTAGCAACAGCAACTACTGCATGCATATAAAGCAGATCATTTTTGTTTTTAATTATTCGTTTATATGATGAGTTTGTAGAGTCCAGAAACACTTGATTATCTCTAATTGACGCCAATGTTTTTATCATTGTTTCACCGTCAAGCGTTTTTACCACCACGTCCTCTCCTGTTTGTGGAATGCTCACCGGGTCAACAATTACAACTTCTCCCTCCAGAACACGTGGGCTCATAGAATCCCCGATAACTTTTAACGCGTAGTATTTATTTGATTGAATGGGAAAATTAACATATTCATAACATCCACCAATATCAATTTCGTTCCACTCTTTGTCTGGTCCCGCTTGTGTATTACCGACAATAGGAATTTTTGATGAATTATTATCAAATCGTCCTGTCAAAACCCAGTCCGTAGGACGATCTAATGCAGCAGCTAATTTATATGCTATTCCTAAATTTGGAATCACTCCGTGATTTTCTATATTTGAGACAGCAGAACCTGTGGTACCAATTAATGCCCCCAGTTCTCTCGTTGTTTTTTTTAGCTCTAATCTGCGAGCCTTGATCCATTCACCCTGTTTCATGCTGAGTATAATATATCAATAATGATGAGCTGCCTAATCATTTTTATTTTTTTAAATTACAATTTTGACATTTTTGTTCTGATGAGTTAACTTATCAATAAAACTATAGTGAACTAAACATGAGAAAATCTGACGTTATTAAGTTTTTTGGGAATGGAGCAAAAGCCGCGAGGGCATTAAACATTGATAGAACAGCTCTTTATCAATGGGGTGAACTTGTTCCTGAAAGCCGTCAGTACGAGTTAGAGGTTAAAACGAATGGTTTACTAAAATCTGATTATACGATTCAAAAATTACGAGAAAACAATGAAAAAAAATAATGAACCCGATAGACGTCTATTAGTTGAATTTGTTCGTCAGCGATTGTTTTGTGTTTTTCATGTTTTTTATTCATCTAATAACAAAAAAACAATATTAAAAAATAATATTGATTTGAGTAATCCTCAAAATTTTAAACGCACAAAAAAATCAATAACTATTGACGGGCAAAAAATGAAATTAGAATCAGAGATGATCAGAGCAAATGAGACTACCAGTTTTAAATGTAGCTCAGTTTTGCTGTCTGAACTGAATTACAGACATTTGTCATGGTCACGAGCAGTTAGAAAAACGTTCGAGCATGAGCAAGCGTGGATTTATTACTGCTATGGCAATAAATTAGATTTTGATTATCAAATTATTATATGTCGTCATGTTTGGTCTGAATTCAATATAAACATCGTAGATCAACAAAAAAAAATCAGAACTGCAACATTAGAATTACTAAAACAATTAGTTTGGTTAGCCGTTCAGAATGCAGTTTATAAAATTAAAAACGATTTAGATATTTATAGTAGCAAAGAACTAGCAAATTTAACTAAAAAAACAGAGCCAAATTGGTGCGTAAATTATAACGATTTTTGGCATCAGCTATTAGCTATTTGTTATAAATTAGATCGGGAGGCGTTAATAAATGTTGATAGACAAAAACGAAACAATTAGTGATGCGCCTGTTTGTTTATGTAATGTTGTTCTAAATACTAAAAAAACATTACCCACACTACGATATAACCGAGCGTCGAACATGTATCAACTATATTGTAAAACATGCGGATTTAAAACACATGAGCGCGACAACAAACAGTCAGTTATAACAGATTGGTTTTACTCAAATCGTGCTGGGGACAGACATATTCGTGAATGTTGGGTTTCTCGATATAACACTCAAAACGGAACAGCAATTACATTAATGGGGACGTGTCCCAAATCACGGAGTTAATTATGTTTAAATCATTTATTGCATATAAATATAACAGTTCAGAAACTGACGTTAGTAAAATTAATAAACAAATAAAAAATAAAGATTTATTGTTCACAGAACTAACTAATTTTGATACGTTTTCAGAGGGTTTTAGTTGTTTTTATGATGATACATTTATTATTGAATCAGATAACAGAATTTTATTAAAAATTACGTTTTCGTCTAAAACAGTTTCAAATAAAACAGTTGATTCATTATTGAATGATAAAATTGAACAACTAAAAACGACTGAAAAAATAGACGAGGTTAGCAACGCAGTTCGTGAAATTTATAGAGAGCAGTTATATCGAGAATGTATAAAATATACTGAACCGGTCAACAAAATTGTTTATTTATTAATAGATCAGCATATAAATTATATTTATGTTAGCACGTCTAATTCAAATATAGCAGAGGACGCGTTACATTTATTACGTAAATCCCTCGGCAAATTAGTTTGTCGTCAACTCGAATCAATAAATGCACCTTCATTTTTGTCATCGTTTTTATGTTGTACAACAAAAAAACATATATCTGAATATATTGTTATTAGCGATTATCCAATTTTAACAGCAGTAGATGATAACTCATGTTGTGTCAAGTTGGATGGTATCTCACGTTGTGCACAGCCGTTTATAGATATTTTAAGCGGATTGTCAATTAAATCGATTGATATGATGCTGCTCGACGATTTAACATCAGAACAATTAGCCATTTTTTCACTTTTAATTGGCAGAAATGGTATTTTTATATTTAAAAAATTTAAATACGACGTGGAATCTATTGACGAATCAGATACTACAAATGATAGCTCATATTTTTACACGTCTAAAATGCTGCTAATTGGACGATATATGAGATTGATAATTGAATCATTTGTTGATTTTTTTGAAATTCAGGATGATAAATAATGCAGCGATTAGACACAATAAAACTAAATTCATTTATTGAATATAAAAACGAGTTATTAGAATTAATACGAGTTGATTTTTTAGATGAAACAGCAGATGTTTTTAATCATCAAACAAAAAACTACTAAAACAATTGGTCTATTTGAATATGTAATTCCGGTTGATGTAAAAATACAAAAAATATCTACTGGGGACACGTTCCCAGTTTGTAGACACAATGACGAGGATTTTTTTTGGTTAAACGCAGCTGACAATTTAATACGCATAGCTCCAATATTGAAATCCGCTGCAGAAACACTGAAACGATTGGGTTATACGTATCGCGGAGGTGCTCAATGGTGTCCTCCGGTTAAAAAAAGGGAGAACATTTGAATGAAATTTACAGAATTGAGAAAGAAATTAAAATCAGCAAAAATCATTGAAAAACCGACCCACGACTGGGTTTATAGTCCAGGATTAGATATTGATTGTGACGAATATTTTCAATTAGACGATATTAATGAGCATTTTCACGAAACAGAAAAACCATTTTTTGTATTTGATTGTGATGAAGAACGCTGGCCCGGTATTGATATTTATGAAGCAATAAACGATTCTCTGTTGGATTTTTATGACGATGCGAAATCCCAAATAACAGAATCCGACTATAATGAATTAAAAAATTTTATAGATAACTGGAATAAAAAACAAAACGTGGTGCAATACGTTCCAAATCATGACAAAATAATAATCCTAGATAAGGATCGTTATGACAAATTTTTAAACTATGTTCAGGAAACACAGTGAATGATAATAAAATAACCAATTGATTTTATTTGTTAAATTAAATTATCTAAAAAAATAGTTGCGAAACATTAATTTTTTAGGTAGGATTTAAGCATAAATATATATCGTGCCACAAAACCGCTTAGAGCGGTTTTTTTATGCGCACAAAAAAATAAACCACCGCCTCGGTGGTTTTTTTATGCATGAAAATGGGCGATTGCAACGTGCAGGAACACGTTACAATCAACTCCCCATGCAAGTGATCATGGTTCGTCTAAAGCCCATCCGCCATCATGACAGCGGACTGATCATATAGAAAAACCTATGTTCAATCAAATAAAAATAAAAAATTCTACATTAGTGAACGCTGATTCACTCACATATATAAAAACATTACCTGACAACTGTATTGATTTAATTCTAACGGACCCACCTTATTTTCGTGTTAAAAACGAAAAATGGGACAGACAGTGGGACAGTGAAACAGAATATCTGGCGTGGCTAGATGATTGTTTTGCTGAGTTTTGGCGAGTGTTAAAACCGCACGGTTCGTTATATGTTTTTTGTGGTTCGAAATTAGCTGCAGATACTGAAATATTAATGCGACAGCGTTTTCATGTTTTAAATCATATTATCTGGGCAAAACCTAACGGGACCTGGTTACGCACTAAAAAAACCGATTTACGTTCGTTTTTTCCGTCCACAGAACGAATTCTATTTGCTGAACATTATGGAGCAGACGGTTCGGCAAAAGGGTGCATCGGCTACGGGCAAAAGTGTCAGGAACTTAAGGCTAAGGTTTTTGCACCGTTAATTGAATATTTTAAACAGGCTCGTGAATCGTTATCAATTTCAGCGGCAGATATTAATCGAGCAACTGGTACGCAAATGTGTTCGCACTGGTTTAGCTATAGTCAGTGGCAGTTACCAAATGAAAAGCAATATAAAGCTTTGCAAGAATTATTTTGTCAAAAAGCATCAGAATTGCAACTACAATCAGAATTAAAACAAAGTCATTCTGAGTTAATTACTGAATACGATTGTTTGCGTAAAGATTATGAGTTGTTGTCATTAAATTTTAGTGAATTAAAACAGCAATACGAATCATTGCGCCGTCCTTTTTATGTTACCGCCGATGTTCCTTACATTGACGTCTGGAATTATAAACCTGTTCAATATTATCCGGGTAAACATCCTTGTGAAAAACCGGCCAACATGATTCATGACATGATCAACGCTGCATCACGTCCGGGCGATGTTGTAGCGGATTTTTTTATGGGTTCCGGTGTTGTTATTAAACAATCACAAATATTAGGTCGTTATTCAATCGGTGTTGAATTAGATGAAGAACGATTTAATCAAACATTATCAGAAGTTAAAGTTTCTGGCCCGGAATGAGGGCATTATTATGATGAGAAAAAATATGTATAAAAATACAATTTTGGATTGGCTGCAAGCGAATTGGCCAATGATTTACGCAGCACTCATGGCGTTTGTAATAGCTTTTGGTCGATTAACTTATGACGGTGTTGGAGGTCGTAGAAAATGGGTTGAAGCCATTTTTTGCGGTGCTGTAACTATGTCAGCTAGTACTGGATTAGAGTTTTTTGGTTTTTCTGTCACATTAGCACCATTTGTGGGTGGCGTGATTGGCTGGCTCGGTATAGATAAATTACGTCAGTTGTCACACGCAATTGTCGATAAAAAAGTTGGTATAAAAAATGACGATGACGATAAAAGAAACTAAAAAATTCAAATCGGAGAACTGTAATGAAATTGACTGAGCATTTCACACTAGACGAGTTTACACGCTCAACAACAGCGAACAGATTAAAGATTGATAACTCAGTGCCGGCGGACCTAATGCCTAATATTAAATTAACCGTGTCACAGTTAGAATTAGTTAGGCAAGCTTTAGGAACGCCCATTATTATCACTTCTGGTTATCGTTGTCCTGCGCTAAATGCGCGTGTTGGTGGAGTCGCAACCAGTGCCCACACGAAAGGATTAGCGGTCGATTTTCATTCGTCTTTTGGTACACCTAAAGAAATTTGCCAACGCTTAATCGATGCAGGTGTCGAGTTCGATAAATTAATTCAAGAGCACAATCAGTGGGTACATATCGGATTTAGTCCATCAAAAAACCGTCAAATAGTACTCACAGCAGTTAAGAACGGCGGTAAAACAGTTTATTTAAATGGTTTAGTATGAATAAAGCATATATCACAGTAGCAATCTGTTTTGCGTTATTCATATATGTAATATTTGATTTATATCAAGATAAAAAAACCGCTCAAAAGGAAGTGATAACATTAACAGAAAAAATGTTATCACTAGAACAACAGATAGAAAAAAACAATAAAATCATAGCACAACGAGAGCAAGAAAAATCTCAGGACGCTATCTCAATAAAACAACTGCATGAGCAAATGAAAAATGTTCTTAAAAACAATCAATGCGCTAATGAGTATATGCCTAATAACGTGTCTGATTGGATGCGGAACGGTAAAAACTGAGTACGTTTATAAATGCAATATTCCTGTATCACTGACACAGTCAAATAATGAGCCTCATATTGATAAAAAAATCACATGGGGGCAATGTCCTATTTTATACACTGAATTGTTAAATGAATTCAGGCAATGCAATGCAGATAAAAGAGCTATCAAACAAATTACTGATGTGAAATAAAATGAGAAAACTATTAAATTATTTAAATTGGTTGCCGTTGGCTGTAGCTGATTTGTTTGTGACAACATTAGCCATTTTTATTGTGCCGTTTGTTGTTCCATTCGCTAAAAATGAACATTTACCGAAATATTTTCGATGGTTAGAAACATATGACAACCCTATAACTGGAGAACCATCGCATTGGAAGCGTTGGGAGTGGGTCAGAAAATTATTAGGTGAAAGGCTTGGGTTATATTTCCAAACTGTTGGCTGGTTGTGGAGAAATAAGGCTTATAACTATAGTTATTATGTCAGCGGTCGAGAAATATACCCCGAGTATAAATGCTACGGCAATCCGTTGGTTGGAAATAATAAATCATCAACAGGTTATAACTTAGTATTAGCAGACAACGCGTGGTGCCTGTTTGCATTATTGCCATTTTTCAAAATAGGGAAATATCAAATTTGTTGGCGCATTTATATCGGCTGGAAAATAAAAAGCAGATCGTTATCCAAAAATAAATCTGGTAGATCAATGTTAGCTATATTTATTGGATTTAGAATTAAATAAATTGCACATCGGCTGAGTATTAGTGCGACTGAATAAAAAATTACTCAGCCACTATTAAAATAGGTGGGGACATGTTCCCAGTAGAGATAATAAAATGAAAATTTATATTGCAGGTCCTATTTCGGACTATGAAGATTATAATCGTGAAGCATTTATGATTGCGGAAGAAAAATTGAAACGAGTTCCAGGGGATATAGTATTAAATCCCGCTTCGTTACCTACAGGATTAGATGAACATGAATATATGGATATCTGTTTAGCCATGCTGCGTTGTTGTGATGCTATCTATTTATTAAATGGTTGGAGAGCTAGTGCAGGAGCGTCAGCAGAATATGCGCTGGCGTATAAACTGGGTCTAAAAATTATTAATCAATCATGAATGGCAGAAACAATGATTACTCTAGAAGAAAAGATATTAATGATAAAGGGGCTGATTTCTGAATTATCAGAAACGCAACAATTAAATGTTAATAATTTAGTCAATTTTTTACGTGAACAGTCATCTAAAAACCTAATCGAAACATCAATCGCTATATCATTAATCTCGTGTGAATTAGAATTAAATCAACGGTAACCCCCTAATAGGTACTTCCGCCGGGGGGAGTCCATTGCGGGGGCTTGCGCCTCCCGAGATTTATATATTTTTTAAAATTTTTTAGGGTTTACAAAATAGTGACAAAGTGACAGAGGTTTTATTTATGCTTTATTTTTCAATAAATTATAAGTGAAAATTTTGTCACTTTTATTTTTTGATATTATTGGCGTGAGACAAAATGAGTGACAAACGTGACAATTTGGTTTCAGCATCAGAGTTATCCCGACAATCCGGTGTAACAAAGCAAACAATATCAAGAAAAATTAAAAGTAGAATTCTACAACCAGTTGAATACACAGCTAGCGGACGCCCTCTATTTGATTTGGATTCATCATTAAAAATACTAGATGAACAGCAATCATTTGATGATGATAAATCAAATCAGCAATTGTTATTAAATAAAGGTGGACGACCGAAATCTGTTGTTTCTGATGATGAACAATCTAACACTAATCAGCCTAACGATGATGTAATTCGTTTTAATCGTGCTCGAGCAGACAAAGCTGTTTATCAAGCTCAGTTGGCTAAGATTGAAGTTGACGAAAAGCTGAAAACCGTTGTCTCAACTGAATCTGTAAGGCAACAAGGAGCCGAACTTGGTTCGGTTTTACTGAACGCATTAACAAATTTACCTGATCGTCTTTCTGACGAACTAGCAACGTTAGATGATTCACGTGAGATACACAAATTATTAACTTCTGAAATTAATATGATGATTATTGATATACGAAAACAACTCGGAGCAGTGGAGATTGAATAATAGTGAATTCGTTGCATATAGCGAATCATTCATTAATTGATGGATTTTGCGCAACGTTTCAGCCAATTCCAACATTGACGGTTAGTGAATGGGCAGCTAAATATCGAGTCTTACCAAAATCTGGAAGTAGTTCGCCGGGACCGTGGCGAAATGAGAAAACCCCGTTTCTTGTCGAGATCATGGATGTACTTTCTCCATCTTATCCATGTCGGGAAGTCGTCTTCGCGAAAGGTTCACAAATAGGAGCATCAGAAACTGGTCTCAATTGGTTGATGTATACAATCGATGTTTCACCCGGCCCAATGTTAGCTGTTCAACCAACAAATAAATCAGTCGAGCGCTGGAGTAAACAACGTATAGGACCATCTTTAAAGCAGTGTTCTAGACTAATAAATAAAATTTGTTGGGGCGACGGTAACACTATTTATCAAAAAGAATTTATCGGCGGAATGCTTATTTTGACCGGTGCTAATAGTCCAGCTGATTTAGCATCGCTGCCCATAGAAAACTTATATTGTGATGAAGTAGATAGGTTCCCGGCAGGTGTGGGCGAAGAGGGAGACCCAATAGGGCTTGCTCTCAGACGCATGTCTACGTTCCCACGCGGAAAAGCTTTTTTTACATCCACACCGACCGTGCTCGGAGTGTCTAGAATTTGGATTTTATTTTTAGATAGTGATCAACGATACTTTTATGTTCCTTGTCCTCATTGCGGTGAATTTCAGACAATTGAATTTGAGCGATTGAGTTGGCCTAAAGGGCAGCCTGAGAAAGTAGCGCTGGCATGTCTGCATTGTGGTTCGTTAATTTATGAACACAGCAAAACCAAGATGTTAGCGAACGGCTATTGGAAGGCTCACAATCCTGGTCATCATCGCGTTGGATTTCATCTATCGTCGTTATATTCTCCGGTCGGTTGGTTATCGTGGACCGAAATAGCTCGGATGTTTGAAGAAATTTCGGACGATGTCGAGATGATAAAAGTTTTTACAAACACAATTTTGGGGCTGCCATACGAAGAAAGCGGAGAACAAATTGCAGCAGAATATCTACTTCGTCGTCGTGAAACGTATGAATCAGATATTCCAGATGGTGTTTTCTTTCTCACTCTTGCTGTTGATGTACAGCAAGATTGGTTGGCATACGAAATATGCGGATGGGGAATTGATGAGGAATCATGGGGGATAGAATACGGTGAACTTCATGGTGATTTATCAGTTCTAACTAATAACGATGAAACGAATCCTTCGGTATGGGAACAAGTTGATCATCTGCGTAGATCTGTCTACAAACGAAAAGACGGCTCAGAACTTCGTATTGCATGCACAGTTATAGATTCAGGTGGTTGGTGGACTGATGAAGTATACGCATATACAAAACCTTTAAACAAGTTTCGTGTCTATGCGATCAAAGGAGCGTCAACGTTCGACCGTCCTTTATTATCAAAGCCAACTCGTAACACTAAAAATAAATGTAAATTATTTGTTTTAGGGGTCAGTCAAGGAAAAATTTTAGTTCAAAAAAGACTAAAAAAAGACAGTCCCTCTGCTGGCTATTGTCATTTTTCAGATGATGAAAGCCGTGGTTATGATGCGCAATATTATGCAGGTCTAACGAGTGAAAAATTAACAATCAATGTAAAAAAAGGGAAGTTGGTACGCGAATGGGTAAAACCTAAGGGCATTGCAAATGAGCCCTTTGATTTACGTGTTTATGCTACCGCAGCTATTCGAATATTAAACCCTGACTGGAAGCGGATAGCAAAACGTTCTAATTATGTGAAACGATCAAACATGAATAGCACAGTTGAAACGCCACCTGCTAATGCAGCAACTGAACCTGTTCAGGTTCCGATTATTTCAAATAATCAGAAATCAAAAAATAAAATAAAACTCCGCAGCGTCAAAAAAAAGGGGGGTATATCAATATAGGTAATTTATGACTCAAATAGATTTATCATCACTGACACCAAAACAGTTAGCTGCTCACATGTTTAATCAATATTTAAATGCTGAAACGGCTATTCTCGCAGGTGCTCAATCGTATTCAATTTCTGGTAAAACTCTCACTCGTGCAAATTTAGCCGACATAGTTAAACAGCGCAAATATTGGGAAAACAAACTAGCAGCATTAAACGGGAAGAGCGCCCGAAAATTTCGAACAGTTCTAGCGAGGCACTAATGCGATTAATTGAAAAAGCAATTTCTGTTATTTCCCCAGCATGGGCTGCAAAAAGAGAAGCCAATTTGCTCAAAATTCAAGCTGGGACATATGCTAGAAATATTATTCGCGGTGGTAATTCGTATACTGGCGCAACGAATAAACGTTCGATGCATGACTGGGCAACGAATAACAATGACGCTAATAGCGCAATGTTAAATGATTTACCGATTTTACGTGAGCGATGCCGAGATCTGTATAACAACACGCCTGCAGCACGAGGCGCTATTAGTACAATTAATACTAACGTAATCGGAACGGGTTTGATTTTAAGATCAACTCCCGACATTGAAGTTCTCGGCATAACTGACGAAGAAGCGCAGGAACTTTCAGATACAATTGAACGAGAGTTCTTGTTGTGGGCTAATAGTCAATTGAGTTGTGATTACACTCGAAAATTAAATTTTAATGAAATTCAGCGATTGGTTAGTGTGTCTCAACAAATTTCCGGTGATGTTTTTGTTTTAATGCCATGGGTTAATAGAAAGGGGTCTATTTATGATCTGAAACTGCAATTAATTGAAGCGGATCGTATTTGTAATCCTAACGACATGCCGGATGATAAAAACATTGCAGGGGGTATTGAATATGATGACGATGGTATTCCCGTTGCTATTTATATCAGAACACCTCACCCTGGTAATATATTAGACCTCAGCGTTCCTACATGGAAACGAGTTGAGTATTATGGAGCTAAAACTGGCAGACGTAATGTTCTGCATGTCATGGAACATGAGCGAATAGATCAGGCTCGCGGTGTTCCTATTTTAGCTCCAGTTATAGAAACAATAAAACAAATATCGAAATACAGCGAGGCTGAGATAGCTGCAGCTGTTGTTAATGCTGTTTTAGCTGTTTTTATAAAACGTCCAGTTCCCGATGATTCTACGCCTGTAGATTACGGTGACGATGATGAAGAAAAGCCATGGGAAAACACAGATTATCAATTGGGATCAGGTACGTGGATTGACGGTGCTCCAGGCGAAGAGCTTCAGGTTGTCAATGCTGCACGTCCTAGCAATCAATTCGATCCGTTTTTTCTCGCAACAATGAAACAAGTCGGAATGGCATTAGAATTACCGTTTGAAATTTTAATCAAACATTTTTCGTCAAGCTATAGCGCATCCCGGGCAGCATTGCTTGAGGCATGGAAAATGTTTAGAGTTAAACGTAGTTTTATCATTAGTAATTTTTGTCAGCCCGCATACGAAGAATTTCTCACAGAAGCGGTCATTAAAGGTCGTGTCAATGCTCCCGGATTTTTGTCTGACCCTGCTATTCGAGCAGCATATTGTGCTGCCCAATGGGTTGGGCCAACACCAGGACAACTTGATCCTGGTAAAGAGTATGACGCAGCTAATAAAGCGGTCGAATATGGCTTCAGCTCACGGACGAGAGCTACAGCAGAACTAAATGGGCAAGATTTTGAAAGCGTGATAAAAGAAAAAGCCCGCGAAGAAGCCTTGATGCGTAAGTTAAATGTTAGTTTGAATACATCTACATTTCAGCCGATCGCTCAATTAGGACGAGAACAACAAAATAATAATGAGGATGATAATGAAACGTGAAAAATAAAAAACAACTCTGTCATCGTGTGCTGTCTTTTATAAGCAACACACCGTGGGCGATTATGCCCACAGCTCTAAGTAAAATCATCTCAATTGCAAATCGTAGTTACTCAGATCCTCAACTTGTTGCAGCAATTAAATCAGAACAGAAATTATCAGTCATTGATTCTAATGATAATACTGATATTGCTGTTATTGACGTGATCGGTTCTATATTCACTCGTGCGAATATGTTTACTGAAATCTGTGATGCTGTAGCAATTAATGAGCTAGAAATTGAGTTAGATAAGGCTCTTTATGACGATTCAGTAAAAGCTATTATTTTGCGGATTGACTCACCAGGCGGTGAGGTCACTGGAATACATGAATTTGCTAATTATTTAGATGAAGCCTGTTTAATCAAACCTATTGTTGCGTACGTGCACGGAATGGCGTGTTCAGCAGCCTATTGGATAGCGTCAGCAACCAGTCACATTTATGCAGATAAAACAGCCACCCTTGGCAGCATCGGTGTTGTCGCAGCTTGGACTGATGATAGCAAAGCTCGCACCGACGCCGGTTTAACTGATTACGAAGTTGTTTCATCACAATCACCGAACAAGCGATTGGATCCAACCAAAGACGCTGGTAGAGCTGAATTACAAAAACACATAGATGGATTAGCAGACATATTTATCGATGACGTTGCAGAATTTCGAGATGTTACGCGAGATAAAGTTCTGGCCGATTTTGGACGGGGAGGGACTTTCTTAGCTGATGAAGCTGTAACGAGAGGTCTGGCAGATGAAATCAGCAGTTATCGAGATGTAATAGCAAAACTATCAACAGAAAATACTAACAATATTAATGGAGTACCTAATATGGGTGTTAAAGCAAAACGAGATAAACAAAACTTTTCGTTGAAAGCGTCTGGCCGAGCGTCAGAAGACGACGAATTAGATAAACAAGGCGCGGATGACATTGAAGACGATCGACAGTCAGCAGATGAAGATGAGAAAGATTTAGATGCTGAAGAAGACGAAGACGACTTAGCTGAAGATGACGATGACGATAAGCTCGACGAATCAGCAGAAGATGATGATTTCGACGATGAAAAAAAGGACGATGACGAAGAGAGTCCAGCAGCTAAAAAAGCAATTAATGCGCTAGCTCGTAAACAGCCAAATCTTTATCGTGCAATCATTAAACGCGGTGCTCGTCGCGAACGAAACAGAATCGCTAGTATCGACGATTTGAACATCGTCGGCCATAACAAACTAATTCGTAGTGCTAAGTATCATCAGCAATTAACAGCAGAACAAACATCGTATGCTGTTCTGAGAGCTGAACAACAGCGACGTTCAAAACTATCAGATGATTATGCTGCTGAAGCTAGTTACAGGGTTCCAGTATCAACAGGTGCTACATCTAAAGAAATGACGGCCTCATCTGATGAAAAATCATTCTTGCAAAATGTGGCTGCGGGGGCTAAAGCTTTATTAAACGGAGGTAAACGATAATGCAAAAACTAGACGAGTTCAAACCCGACAATTTAATTGCCGGTTATATGCATCAAACAACTGAACAAGTTTTTTTAAAATCTGGTTTTGTTTACAAAAGAGGCTCGGTATTAGCGAAAACGTCAACGGGTGAATGCGCATTAGTTGATAGTTCAAATACTGACACGAGTGCAGTTTATGGAATTTTAGCTCTTGACGTTGACGCAACTAACTCAGCTCCGCTTTCTCGTCCCTTTGGAGTTGTTTATCTTTCTGGTGAATTCAATAAAAGAGCATTAATTTTTGGGGGTAACGATACGCTCGAACAGCATATCGATGCAGCACGCAAACAAGGGCTGTATTTTGTTGACACATCAGCAACAACAACTAACGACTAAATAGGAAATAAAATGTCAGAAAACAGTATTTATAAACCGCGGCTACTAGTTGCTGCGTTAGAACAAGTTTCAGTACCTCGTCGATTTTTATTAGACACATTTTTTCATACAGTTAAAACATTTGAAACTGAAAAAGTTGATATTGATATTAAACAGGGGAATCGCGACATTGCAGCATACGTTCATCCGTTATCAAAAGGTCGGTTAGTTGAGAATGCGGGATTTCAAACTAAAACAGTTGCTCCGTGCTATACAAAAGAAATCAAAAGTATCAGGCCGAACGATACTGTTACGAGAGGTTTCGGTGAGGACTATACTAAACCACTAACACCCGCCCAACGAGAACAACGTTTACTCGGTGAACGATTATTTGATCTTGACTCTCGTATAGTTCGACTAGAAGAAGTTATGGCTGCACAAGCTTTAATAAACGGTGAAATCTTTGTTAAAGGGCAGGATGGAGACTTTAAAATAGATCTAGGCTATACGCAAGGTCGCCAAAAAATATTCTTGTCAGGAGATAAATGTTGGGATCGAAATGGTGACCCTATGTTTGATCTCGATGACTGGTCTGATAAGATTGGTGAGCGATCAGGTATGTCACCGACTATTATAATTTGCGGTAAAAAATCCGTTCGCGCAATCATTGATAATGAAAAAACTCAGAAACGGTTAGATATTCTAAATTATCATGTTGGTGAAATTAATATTCAGCAAAATCAGCAATTAGCAGATCAGGGGGTTAGATTTCACGGTTATTTAGCTCCATCTAATATACCTATTTTTTCATACAATGAAACATTCACAGATCCAGTAACAGGTAATACCACTCCATTGATACCGGATGATGCGGTGCTCATCGGTTGTAAATCAGCTGGTTGTCAAATGCTATATGGAATGATTCAAAATTTACACTCATTACAGGCCATGCCTCGATTCCCTCATTCGTGGCTAGAACAGGACGGCAGCGCTCGTTACATTCAACTAGAATCGGCCCCTCTGCCGAATCTGTATCAGGTCGATGCATTTATTTGTGCACGAGTATTGTCTAATTAGTAAATTTAAAAAAGTGGGGACATGACCCCACTTTTAAGGATCTTCTATGTCTAAAAAATATATAAAATTAATTGGCCCTGTTTTTCATAATTACATCGAATATACAACGAACTCAATTCTATCTATTCCTGATGATATTACAGAATCTGAGGCAGATCGTCTTATAAAATTAGGTGCAGCTAAATATGAAACAGTAACTGTTGTTTTCACTAAAAGCGCCACAAAATCATTAATTAATGATATGACAAAAAAACAATGTCAGGAGGAATTAACAGCTGCAGGAATTGTTTTTGATAAAAAATTAAATCTAGCTGAATTACAAAAACTAGTTTCAGATCATCGAACTACATCCAAAATTACTGACGAATCAGACGATGATGAATTCGATATCAACACGTTAACGCGTGAACAACTTGAATTAGAGCTAACAGCTCGTGCTATTGAATTCACAGCAGAGCAATCTGAAGATGAATTACGTCAATTGTTGATTGATGATGAATCTGATAACGATGAGTGATTTTAAACAACAGTTACAGCTCGATAATGCAAACGTATTTTTTAACAAAAATGAGTTTGCATTTTCTATTCAGTGGAACGGTTATCCGTTAACTGTTGTTGACGAAACACCAACTGAGTCAACACAGTTCACACACGGTATTGAATCAGAAACCGTTATTTATCGTTGTGATATTAACTCATTGTCGCCTGCGCCGACATCTCGCGAACGCGTTAATATTGACGGTCAAATGTGGCGAGTTGCATCAGTCCAAAAATTAACAAATGATTTAGTTATTCGATTAGAGCGATTAACGTCATGATCACGATGAAAATTGACGCGGGTCAGTCACGAATTAGCAGTTCAGTTTTAAAAAAACTAGGTGATAAAGCTGATAAAGTGGCTGCTGATGCAACTAATCGCTCGTTAGCTGGTATGCGCACAGATGGTACAAAGCTAGTAGTCAAAGAAAGTGGCATCGTCCGAAAAAAAGTTTTTTATTCATTCACTGTCTTCAAGGCCAGTTCGTCAGTGCAAACGCATAATGCGCGAGTCGAAATCACAGGTAATCCTATTGGTTTAGCTAAATTTAAATACAAATTTAAAAAACCAAAAAAAAGTAAAAAGGGGCTGTCTCCTGGTAGTTTATCGGTCAGTTTGGGTCAAAAAACTATTACATTTCAGCATGCATTCGTTGCGACGATGAAATCTGGACATGTCGGAATTTTTGAACGACAACGAGGTGTTTTAACATCCTCAGGACGTGAAAAATTACAAGAATTGTTTGGGCCGTCTATACCTCAATTTGCCGGTCGAAAACATATCACTGATACCGTTCAGTCTAAAGCGCAAGAGCGATTTTCCACACGATTTAATCAGCAAATGGAAAGGTGGCTCAATAAAACGGGAGCTAGATAATGTCATCATATTTATTAATTGACGAATTAAAAACACGATTAAATGACGAGCTGGACGAGTGGTATCTGGAGCATCCTACTGGCAATCAATTACATCGAGCTAAACCCAATATCATGATTGGCCAACTTCCACCCAAAACATGTTCAATGCCCACAAACGCTGGAACTCAACAAAAAACCGACAGCGATGTGCCATTTATTTTAATTCGCCCGCTAGAAATTTCGTTATCTAACGATGAGCCATGCCTGCAAATTATTAACATTGCAATTATTTGTGGTATTCATGTTTCAGATAGTTACGAAAAATACGAACAAGGGATCGAGGAAGTTGTTAATTTAATGGATAGAATTACGCTATTTATTAAAAAATATCAATTTTGGGGTAAAAATTATTTTTATCACGATGATGAAATTAAATCTACATTTGGTTTACCGAAATCTATTGACCCATATGAAGCCGGTCTGCAGTCTGATGCGCCGTATTTTGCCGCTGTTGCTCTCACTACGTTTCAGCGAAAAATTAGCATTCCTAAAATAGAACTAAATCAAACATTTTCATAGAGGTTTTTATGTCTCAAAAAATTTATTTGGGTCCGACAATGTCAGGTCAGGGCATCACTATAACTACAGGTTCAATATTTAACGGCTCAACACCGCCAGAAATTGCAACACGGCAACAGAGCGATGCCAATTTTGCAGCGTTGTTTGTTTCTATTGATGAAGTGGCGGAAGCTAGAATAGGTATTCGCACCGGTAATACATTTTTAGCAGAGTGCTATAAAAATGTTCATCAGAATTATATAAATAGTAAAAAAGGGGTTAATTAATGGCTTTTTATCATGGTGTTGAAGTTAAACAAATACCGACTTCGATTATTCCCGCTCGACAAATTTCTGCGTCAATTCCCGTTTTTATTGGTTGCGCTCCAATTCATCGTTTATCAGAACAATCACGCGCAGCTAAAAACGGTGATGTCGTTTTATGTCATAACAATGCTGCAGCTGTACGCGCACTCGGTTACACACAAAACGATGATTTTGAAAAGTGGGGTTTATCAGAAGCTGCATATACTATGTTTGTTTTATATGCGTGTGCCCCTGTTGTTTTTATCAATATATTTGATCCAGCTGTTCATAAAAAAGCTGTTACTGACGAATCTGTCGCATTAAGTAACGAAACAGGTCAGTTAGCTAACAGTGATTTAATTAAGTGTGTTTTAACAACAGCTGAGGGAATCGAATGTGCTGAAGGTGTCGATTATTCGTTAAATAAAATCACTGGTAAAATTAGCATCTCAAAAAACGGTCTATTAAAAACAGCAACGTCTGTCAACGCGACATATACATATGCAGCGCCAGAACTTGTCACAGTAAATGAATGTATTGGCGGTGTTGATTTTAACACAGGCAAAACAACCGGTATTCAGCTCGTTGATCGTGTATTTTCTCAGTATCGAGTTTTGCCCGGTGTTATTTGTGCGCCTGGTTTCAGTGATAATCCGTCTGTTGCTGCAATAATGGCTACAAAGGCTAGCTCAATTAACGGTATTTTTAGAGCCGTTGCTATTGCTGATTTACCTCAAACATTACCTGATCCGTCACTTGCTCCCGAATATAAATTGAAAAACAATTTAGTTCAAGAGGATCTAATTGTATGCTGGCCACGTGCGGTTTTTAATAATCAAATTATAAGGTTATCAACATTGTGCGCCGGCGTTATTGCAGACACTGACGCTAATCACGATGATGTCCCGTATGCGAGTCCGTCAAATAAATTATTGCAAATGCAAGCGGCAACAGCAGATAACGTTAATGAGCTATGGCTAGGCCCTGATGAAGCTAATGCTCTAAACGCAAACGGAATTGTCACAGCATTTAATTTTATTGGTGGTTGGAAATTATGGGGTAACCGAACAGCGTGTTTTCCTGACGTTACCGACATTAAAGACACCATGATTTCTAATCGCCGAATGTTTGGTTGGTACGGTAATCAACTGATTTTGACTTGGTGGCAGAAAGTAGACGAGCCGATTGGACATAGACTCGCTCAAACAATCATGAACAGTGAGCAAATTAATCTGAATAGCTACACAGCCAAAGGTTATATTTTAGGAGGGCGTATCGAGCTTTTAGAGAGCGAAAACAGTACATTAGATTTGATGGACGGAATGGTTCAATTTCATATCAACTGGGGTACGCAGTCACCTGCTGAACGTATTAAATTTAGTCTTGAGTATGATCCAGACTACCTCTCAACATTATTTGGGTAATAAAAATGGCAGTAGTTAATTACAAAATTTACAAAGACGGCAAAGATTTTCTAGGCACTACACAGCATGATGCTCCGGCGATTTCTGCGGTTGTTGCTGAAATGAAAGGCGCTGGCATTGGTGGCTCTGTTGAAGTTCCGGTTAAAAGTCTAGTCCAGGCGATGTCAATGACATTAACATTAAATGATGTTACGCCTCAAATTTATTCGATTTTGACGCAAGAAGCTCATCACATCGAGCTGTGGTCTGCAATTCAGGACACAGATCCGAAAACGGGTCAATTAGTGATTAAACAACAGAAATTGATATATCGAGCAATTCCTAAAACTAACACTGTTGGAAAATTCGTACCGGGCGAAACTCAGGATCGCTCTGTTGAATTTTCAGTGCTTTACTATCGAGAAATTTATGATGGTAAAGATATTATCGAAATAGACCCGTTAAATTGCATTTATCGTGTTAATGGTAAAGATGAGAATTCTGACATTCGTAAAGCAATTGGTCTTTAATAAAATTTCTATTCATTTCACATCCTTTTGCCCGCTAACCGGGCTATTTTTTTAAGGTTTAATTATGAGCAACACAACAGAAATAGACACAACTAAAAAAAACAATGTTATTAATTACAAATTAAAACAGCCTAAAACAATTGATGGCGTTGAATATGAATCAATCGATTTGGATTTTTACAGTCTTACCGGTGATGACATTGCAAATACTGAATTTGAAATGATCTCGTCAGGAAATATCGTTGCCGGACCCGCGGAATTTAACAAAACATATTTGATGCATATCTCAGCACGTGCTGCAAAGTTGCCCGTTGAAACATTAAAACGTTTTTCAATTAAGGATATTTCAGCTATCACAATGATGACTCAAAATTTTTTGATGCAGTAGTCGGTAGAATTTCTGCTGACGATATTATGACAATAGTTGTGATGTTATCACGAGCAAATAATACATCCTCTGATTTTTATTTAAAACAACCTCTGTTAATGCTGAAGAAATGGATTAACGTAACAGTTAAAGCAAACAAATTGCAGGAAACTAAAAATGGCTAAATCGTCTAACATGATGCTGTCGTGGATCATGAAAGGGAAATTAGATCAGTCGTTGATTAAAGCCACGCGCGAAACAGCAAAACATATTGATAGCATAAAAAAATCCGCAAGTTCTCTCGGTAAACAGTTTAGCGCGTTATCTGGTCCTCTCAAAGCTGTTAAAACTGCAATGATCGGTAGCGTTGCTGGAACCATCCCCGCGTTAATGTTAATTGCTAAAAATACGGCCGAATCAGGTGATCAGTTTGACAAAATGTCACAAAAGGCTGGAATTTCAGCAAAAACATTGAGTCAATTATCACATGCTGCAAATATGAGCGGTGTTTCAACCGAGCAATTCGGCGCAAATATTTTAAAATTGAATCAACAAATCGCATCTGCAGCAACTGGTAACAAATCAGCACAATTAGCGTTTAAACGAGCAGGTGTTAATATTCGTGATAGTGCTGGTAAATTAAAAACCGCAGATCAGGTCATGCTCGAAATGTCAGACACGTTCAAAAAAATGCCGGAGGGCATTTATAAATCAGATCTGGCAATGGCCGTTTTTGGTAAATCGGGTGCTGATATGATCCCATTACTACAAGGTGGTAGTGAATCAATAAAAGACTTGATGACTCAAGCGGACGAACTCGGCATGACATTTAGCAATGATGAGGCTGTTGCTGGCGCTGAATTTTGCGATAGTTTGGATTTACTTAAAAAATCAGCTCGTGGTTTGACTAACACAATCGGCAAACAGCTAATCCCAGTCATCACGCCCTTAATTCAGTCATTAGCAAAGTGGATATCTGCGAATCGTGAGTTAATTTCAAATAAAATAGCTGAATTTATCGAAAATTTTAAAGCTGCATTACCTCAAATTAAAGAGTTTTTAACTGGAATTTGGACCGGAATTAATGATACAGCAACTGCGCTGGGCGGTTGGATGCCGCTTTTGCAAAACTCTGGAAAATTATTCTTGACGATTAAAGCAATTCAGTTTGCAATGTGGTTAAAAACGACGGGTAAGGCTGTTTTGATGCTGAGCAAATCATTTTTAAAAGCGATACCCGCGATTATTAAATTTGGCATTGCTCTGCTCGCAAACCCGATCGGAATGGTGATTGCCGGAATTACAGCATTAGTCGTTGCGGGATATTTTTTGTATAAAAATTGGGACAAAGTTGTCGCATTTATAAAAAATATGTGGAACGGCGTTAAAACCTTTTTTTCCGAAAAATTTGCGAGTATTACGAAATTATTTGACGACGGTTTTATCAATGGGATTTTGAATTTATTAAAAAATTTCAATCCGGTAACCCTTGTAATGGATGCAATTGATGGAATTTTTAAATATTTTACCGGTGTGAGCCTCATCGATGAAGGCGCAAAATTCATAAAATCATTCGGCGACGGCATTGTTAACACGTGGCAATCAATTAAAAAGGCCGTTATTGATACGTTTACTGGATGGATGCCTGACTGGCTAAAAAGTGGCTTTAAAACTGTTGGTGTTGATATTGACGCTGTTCGTTCAAATGCAGGTATTGATGTTGATGCTCATCACGCAAATGGTGCAATTGTTCGTCATCGTCAAATTGCTGAAATTGGTGAAGACGGCCCTGAGGCGGTTATTCCGCTAACAAAACCCGCTCGCGGAAAACAATTATTAATGCAATCAGCAAAAATCATGGGATTAAATTTAAATCCTGTTGCTGATAATAATGCGTATTCTACAGCTAAAAATTTAACCAGTTCACCGGTTACGCAAAAAATTAATGTTATCGGCTCTAAAACTGATTATTCAGGGATAACAGAAAACCAAGGTTTTAGTTTAATTGATGAACTGACAAATGGTTTAGCTCAAACAATTAACAACAACAATCAAAAAACATCATTTAGTCCGTCGTTTAATCCAACAATCACAATCACCGGTGTTTTAAATAGTGATGAGATTAAAAAACAGATTGAAAAAGTACTCAACGAACAACGTGTTGAGTTTGAAAAACAATTTAAAAATTATCAATATCAACGTCAACGAATTGGAGTGTCTTAATGAAATGGCATTGTATAACTCGACAAGGCGATACGTGGGATATTTTAGCTCATGATATTTATGGTAGTGAGAAATTGATGCATATTCTCATTGCTGCAAATCCAGCTCACGCTAACACAATAGTTTTCACAGCGGGTATTCAGTTGATTATTCCCGAAACACCACGCGTTAACAGTAATTCAATGAGGGCACCATGGGATGATTGATGAGAATGATGTTACTGATTTTGTTAATAATGCATTAAATTGGTTATCAAGTTCACCTCGGAAAACTCGTCTAGTACTGTCGTATAACGATACAGATATCACTCACGATATATCAAATTATATTGAATCGTTTTCGTTTACTGAGCGTGCAAAAAATGGTGAATCTGACGATTTGAATATAACAGTTGAAAATACGACAGGAATCTGGTCAAACGGTTGGTTTCCAGATCGAGGAGCTACACTATGCGCACAAATCATCACTGAAAATTGGAATAAACCGAATGACTATTACATGCTCGATTGCGGTTCGTTTGAAATTGATGATTTAACTGATAGCGGGCCAACATCAACATTTACAATTGGTGCGCTATCTGTCGGTATCACATCTAGCATTCGTGGCGAATCACACAGCAAAGCCTGGGAAAATTTCAAATTATCGGGTTTAGTTAATGAAATAGCTGAACGTCATGGGTTTTCGGTTTTTTTTGATAGTGATTATGACCCAGTAATTGACAGATTTGACCAAAAAAACGAGTCAGATCTCGAATTTTTGTTGAAAGTTGCTGAGTACATCGGTGTTAATATTCGATTGTCGCACGGTAAAATCATCGTGTACCAGGAACGGTTATATGATGCCAAAGAGGTGTCGTTAACATTATCAAAAAATGCGGACGGGTTTATTAGTCACTCGTTTCGTGCGTCCAGTGCTGATATTTATTCAGCGTGCCAGGTTCAATTTTTAGATAGCAAAACAGGAAAATTAGTCACATATCAATACACCCCTGACGGTAGATCGGGTGTGATAGGTAAAGATGATTCAAAATCAAAATCTGGCGGTGAGGTCAAGATAGATCCGGAAACGCGAATGGTTATAACTACGCCTGCTAATCAATCAAAAAATGGTAGCGAGAAAAATGAAATCAGCGAACCTAAAGTTGGAAAGGTTCTCAAGATAAATCGTCGTTGCAGTAATCTGGCTGAAGCTGAAAATCTCGCGAAAGCCAGTCTACGCAGGAAAAATTCACGTGAAATCACCGGTTCGCTAACGTATCTCGGTAATCTTTATTTGCGAGCAGGACTAACAATTGGAATTAGTGGTTTTGGCTTGTGGGATTATAGTACGTGGGTTATTGAAGAGGTGACACATTCCTGGTCTGTTTCCAGCGGTTTTGAAACATCGATAGAAATAAGAGGCGTGTTAGGTTATTAATGGATACAACAGAAGAATTAAAACAGTTGATACGCTGGGGAACTATCGTTTCAGTTAACAAAAACAACACAGCACGTGTTCAGTTTTCTGATATTGATAATATCGTCTCATATGATTTACATATTTTAGTTAGCAATGCTAATAAAAATAGATATCAAGCACCACCGGACGTCGGCTGTAATGCTCTATGTATTATGATGCCCACTGGGCATAGTGATGGTTTTATTGTTGGTACATTTTATAATGCAAAAAATTCGGCTCCGATCGATTCACTGAATCAAATTATGCATTGGACGTTTGAAGATGGTACAGTTTTAGATTATGACAAATCGACAAGCACACTAACAGCTGATGTTAAAGGTCCTGTTGATGTAAAAACCACATCAACCGCATTAGTGGATGCTGCAACGTCAGCGACTGTAAAATGTCCAGATATTCAACTGCACGGCGATGTAACAATAACTGGAAATTTGACTGTGGTTTCCGGTGGCGCTGTTGTAGCAGAAATCAGCGCAAAAAAAATGGCCATCACAGGTGAAATATCAACAACTAATAATATTTCAATCAAGGGTGGCGATTTAAATGTAACCGGAAATATTACTGCCACAGGTTGTGTGAAGGGGTCAAATATATGAGTTTTGTCGGTAGTAGTTCAAGCCCAAGTATATCTGATTTTTTAAATTTTAATCTTAGTGATTTTGGGATTTCGTTCGGTATCGGTTCATTCGGTGACATTGTTTTCACTGTCAGCGCATCACATATTAAAACGTTTGACGAATTTTCTCGTCGTTCAGCTGCGAAATTTGCAGATCATGAAATCGCAGGTAGAAAACCAATATCAGAATTCACCGGCGAGGAACTTGACGAAATTACATTTAATATTCAACTAAATCGAACGTATGCAAAACCAGAGAGAGATTTAATGTTATTAAATAAAATTAAATCATCCGGTATAGCTAATCGATTAATAATTGGCTCTAGAAATTTGGGTAAATTTACATTACGCGAATTTGAAGAAAATTTGACACATGTTGGAAAAAATGGCGCGATTTTATTTGCAGAGGTTGAGTTGACATTAACTGAATATATCGATTCATATTCGAATAATGCATCAACAGCACAGCGCGAAGATGAAGTGCGACGAGGCGAAACCGGAAAAGGCGGGCCACAACGATTGCCTGGCTCTCCTCCGTCATCGAGTGAGCGCCCGATGACGCCAGCCCAGAACGAAACCGGCGAGGATGATACGGATGAATAGCATTATTGTTTCTGCTGATAATAGTAGTATAAAAATCGGCGCTCGTGGTCGTGATGAAATTGTGCAAAATATTCGAATGATTTTAACAACTATGCGCGGTAAGCTCTATTTAGATCGCAATTTTGGTTTAAATCCTGATTTAATTGATACACCTCAACTACAGGCAATGGTCAAATATAGGGAGGAAATCATAAATCAAATCGAGAAATATGAGCCTCGCGTCAATGTTGTAGAAATCAATTTTACTACAAATCAAAATGATGCAATGAATGGTTCGTTAACACCAATTGTCAGGATTGAAATTAAAAATGGGGTATTATTATGACATCATACAATGAGTTAATGCGATTAGATGATGTTAATTTTACTGATACTGACGCAAAAAAAATTGAACAACAAATCATTGATGATTATCAACGTATTGCAAAAACTGTGTTGTATCCGGGTGATCCGATTCGTTTATTTTTAACTACGTTAGCATATCGAATCTCACACGAGCGCTCGATTTATAACATTGCAGCACAACAAACATTGTTACGATATGCAACTGGTTTGCATTTAGATCACATTGGTGCAATGCTCGCAACATTTCGACGTCCTGAATCGTTTTCTGCTTGTATTGTTGAGTTTTCAATAAACCAACCATTAGAATTTGATGTTGTTGTTCCAGCAGGAACTCGTGTTACTAGTGACGGAACTGCAATATTTGAAACGCTGTCAGAGATTAAAATACCAGCGGGTGAATTATCTGCGTCAGTTAACGTTCAATGCCAGTTTGCAGGCAAACAGTTTAACAATATTGAAATTGGTCAGATTGATAAATTTGTTGATCCGATTGCATATATAACTAGCGTTAAAAACATAACAAAAACTACAGGCGGTGCAGATGTCGAAAATGATACAGCGTATAGAGAACGAATCTCGTTAGCTCCTGAAAAATTTTCAGTTGCGGGCCCTAAACTCGCATATCGATATCATGCACTGTCAGCTCATCAAAATATTATTGATGTTGCTGTTGAGAGAACAATTCCCGGTGTTGTTCGTGTTAGTATTTTATTAACTGGTGGCAAAATACCAGACGTTAATGCGACAGAAATTACAGCAGTAAAAAAAATATTGAACGATGACGAATTTCGACCTTTAACAGATACTGTTGACGTTGTTCCGGCTGTCGCTGTAAATCAAAATTATTCGATAAAATGGTTTTTATCTGAATCAAATATATATCAACAATCAATAATTACTCAAAATATCGAACGAGCAGTTGCAGAATATGAATTCTGGCAGTCAACAAAACTCGGTCGTGACATCAATCCCGACGAATTAATTCATCGCTGCAAGCAAGCTGGAGCGAAACGCATTGAAATAACCGGAATGAATTATCGCGTATTAGCTAACAGTGAGGTTTGTTTGTTTGTGAAAGACGATAATCGAATTACATTTGCGGGAACTGAATCAGAATAAATCAAACAACTGGGGACACGCCCCCACTTGTTAAAAATAATGAGAAAAATATGTCTAGCATTTCACTAAACGAAATGCAGTTTAATGACATGCTTCCGCACAGCATAAATCATGACGAAACAATTCAAAATATCAGCAAATCAATAGACGTTACCATCAAACAAACTGAAAACGATTTTTTAAATGTCGATATCTATTCACAAATAGATATCGCTGAAGAGCCGTTGTTGTCTACGTTAGCTTGGCATTTCTCGTTAACTCATGAATATTTGTGGAAATTAGCAGAATCATTAACTGCAAAACGCGAGTTATTAAAAATCTCAACAAAACTACATCAAAAAAAAGGCACACCATGGGCTATCCGCAACATTATTAGAGCACTTGGTTATGGTGACATCGATATTGTTGAGGGTCTCGGAATTCGATATCGAAACGGTCAATTTTGCAGAAACGGTATAAAAAAACATAGCTTGTCAGAAAACTGGGCATGTTATCGAATCATTTTTCATCAACCCATTACAAATGATATTGCTGAATTATTGAGACGAGCAATACCTGAATATGCTCCAGCGCGTTGCAAACTAGTTTCATTAGATTATCGAGCTGCAGCGGCTCGACATAACGGAATGATTAAAAATAGAAATGGGCAGTATAACAGAGGAATCATAAAAAATGGCTGATCTAAAAGAAGAAGCAGTGTGGGAACCAGGTATTTATCAACTAGAAGAATCCGATCCAGTTATTGGTGGGCCTAATGGAATTGATAATCTACAAGCAAAACAACTTGGTAATCGAACACAGTTTTTAAATAAAAAATTATCAGAAATATCAGATAAATTTCAATCATATGATTTAGAAACGTTAGTTAGATCGCCGAAAAAATTGTGTCATATTGTTTTACGAGATAACTCACTTTTTGGAATATATAGTTATGATATAGAAAAATTTAAATGGTTTATTGATGAAAATGGTGTTTTTTCAGGTCATATTTCTGCTAATAATGTTAACGGAATTAATGAACTAATTAAATCAAAATTAGTATTTAATTCATCAACAGATAGTACAGCAGAAGATCAAGTAGCAACGCCACTCGCTGTAAAAAAAACGTATGATTTGGCAAGCGTTATTATTGATTCATTCAGACCGACTGATTTTGAATCTGTAATATTTTCACCGGATAAGATGTTTCATGCTGTTGTGAGAAATGACGGCGTTGTTGGACTATATAACTCAA
>NZ_JAFNOP010000016.1:0-34856 GCF_026536195.1 Gilliamella sp. B2969 | reverse complement strand
TATGGCTAACATCTGATAACATGTTGTTAATGCCAGCTTTTTCACCTAATGTGCTAATTAGGTTGCTGAGCGCCTTAGGCATAGTAGTATCCTTTTATTTCAAGTTAATCAACGTACTAACGTTTTATAAATTATTGTTTGTTGTTTTTTTCATCAAAAGCATAACAGATATTGCCATTTAGTAAAATTGTTTTTAGTTTGAACTAGTTGAATAATTGAATTTTATTTCGTGTTTTTTATGATGAAAGGCTAGTAGGTTTTACCAACAAAAAAAATTTTATACGCTATTTAAGATAGCCACTTGGGTTACTTTCTTTTATAATATTGCTCTATTTTTACTTATTTTTGGCTTAAAAAGAGTAACTTACATGAAAATCTTAGCTGGTTGTTCTGCTCTATCTGCATTTCGTATTAGTAAAATCTTATCAACTTGCCGTGAAACATCGATTCCTGTTATTAACTTAGAAGCGCAATACATTCACTTTATTGACTTGTTTGGTGATTTAACAGCGGATCAACAATCTACGCTCGAAAGTTTGTTGCAATATGGTTCTAAAAATGCCCAAATCGATATTCAAAATAAAGACAGTAAATTACTCTTTTTAGTTACACCTCGAGCCGGTACGATTTCGCCATGGTCATCAAAAGCAACTGATATTGCACATAATTGTGGTCTATCGCACATTCACCGCATTGAGCGAGGTATTGCTTATTATGTGCAAGTGAGTTCGGCGTTAACCGACATCCAAAAAAATGAGTTTGCAGCATTAATACATGATCGGATGATGGAATCGGTATTAACGAGTTTTGATCAAGCTGATCAATTATTTAAAACTGAACAACCCGCACCAGT
Source organism: Gilliamella sp. B2969 (assembly GCF_026536195.1). Lineage (NCBI taxonomy): Bacteria > Pseudomonadati > Pseudomonadota > Gammaproteobacteria > Orbales > Orbaceae > Gilliamella > Gilliamella sp. B2969. The sequence continues at coordinate 34,003 of NZ_JAFNOP010000016.1, read as the reverse complement.
TGTTACCATTGATTTGTTAGGGCAGGGGCGACAAGCTTTAGAGCAAGCCAATCTTAAATTGGGTTTAGCATTAGCATCGGATGAAATTGAATATTTAATCGAAAATTTTAAAAAGTTAAATCGTAATCCGACCGATATTGAACTTTATATGTTTGCACAAGCGAATTCTGAACATTGTCGACATAAAATTTTTAATGCTGATTGGGTTATAGATGGCAAAAAGCAGCCTAAATCGCTATTTAAAATGATCAAAAATACGTTTGAAAGCACACCTGATTATGTCTCCTCGGCTTATAAAGATAATGCAGCGGTGATGGATGGCTCTATGGTTGGACGTTTTTTTGCTGATAACGAAAATAAAACCTATAGCTATTCTCAAGAATATGCAGATATTTTAATGAAAGTTGAAACGCATAATCACCCAACAGCAATATCACCTTGGCCAGGAGCGGCAACCGGTAGTGGCGGTGAAATTCGAGATGAGGGTGCGACAGGGCGCGGCGCCAAACCAAAAGCAGGATTAGTTGGTTTTTCAGTATCAAATTTACGTATACCAGATTTTGTTCAACCTTGGGAATATGATTTTGGTAAGCCTGATCGTATCGTGAGTGCGCTTGATATTATGATTGACGGACCTTTAGGTGGGGCTGCTTTTAATAACGAATTTGGTCGTCCTGCTTTATTGGGCTATTTTCGTACTTATGAAGAAAAGGTAAATAGTTACAATGGTGAAGAGGTTAGAGGTTACCATAAACCCATTATGCTTGCGGGTGGAATAGGAAATATTCGTCGTGATCATATTCAAAAAGGTGAATTTCCGGTAGGTTCTAAATTGATTGTTTTAGGTGGACCTGCTATGAATATCGGATTAGGTGGCGGAGCCGCATCCTCAATGACATCCGGTCAATCTGATGCTGATCTGGATTTTGCTTCAGTACAACGTGATAACCCTGAAATGGAGCGTCGTTGTCAGGAAGTGATAGATCGCTGTTGGCAATTAGGCGATGACAACCCTATTTTATTTATTCATGATGTTGGGGCGGGTGGGTTATCTAATGCGATGCCGGAGCTTGTTAATGATGGTGGTTGTGGTGGTCAATTTGAATTGAGAAATATCTTAAACGATGAGCCTGGCATGTCACCGTTAGAAATTTGGTGTAATGAATCACAAGAACGTTATGTGCTAGCTATTCGCCCCGAAAGTTTGATGCTTTTTGATAAATTGTGTCAGCGAGAACGTGCGCCTTATGCTGTAATTGGTAGTGCAACGTTAAATAAAGCGTTGGTTTTGCATGATAATCACTTTAACAATAATCCTATTGATCTACCTTTAGATGTTCTTTTAGGTAAAACACCGAAAATGTTACGCGATGTAAAAACCTATCAAGCTCATGGTGATAATTTTTCAACCTCTGACATTAATTTATATGATGCGGTAAAACGTGTGTTACATTTACCAACAGTTGCTGAAAAAACATTTTTAATTACTATTGGTGATCGAACTGTCACGGGTATGGTGGCACGTGATCAGATGGTCGGTCCATGGCAAGTACCGGTGGCTGATTGTGCTGTTACCACAGCGAGTTTAGATAGTTATTATGGTGAAGCAATGTCAATTGGTGAACGTACGCCAGTTGCATTACTCAACTTTGCCGCTTCAGCAAGGTTAGCTGTTGGTGAAGCGATTACCAATATTGCAGCAACGAATATTGGTGATATCAAACGAATTAAACTTTCGGCTAACTGGATGGCCGCTGCTGGTCACCCAGGCGAAGATGCCGGACTTTATCAAGCAGTGAAAGCTATTGGTGAAGAGTTATGCCCGGCTTTGGGACTTGCTATTCCTGTTGGAAAAGATTCCATGTCAATGAAAACCACTTGGCAGCAAGATGGTGAACAAAGATCGGTAACTTCGCCGTTATCATTGGTGATTTCGGCCTTTGCTCGGGTTGAAGATGTTCGCAAAACTGTTACACCTCAACTTTGTGTAGATCAAGATAATACATTATTATTTATCGATTTATCAAAAGGTCATCAGGCTCTTGGTGCGACAGCACTTGCTCAAGTCTATCGCCATTTAGGTCAAAAAACGGCAGATGTTCATGATGCTAAAGCGTTGGCTGGTTTTTATCAAGCTATGCAAATGCTAGTGAATCAAAATTTATTGCTTGCCTATCATGATCGTTCAGATGGTGGCTTAGTGGTTACCTTAGCTGAGATGGCTTTTGCTGGACATTGTGGCATAGATGTTGATATTTCGATGCTAGGTCATGATGTGATTGCCGCGCTGTTTAATGAGGAATTAGGTGCTGTTATTCAAATTGCAAATAGTCACTTAGATCAGGTAATGGCGTGCTTTAAGCAGTTTAATTTATCTCACTGCGTGCAAGTGCTTGGTAGTGCTAAAGTTGGGCAGCAGTTTATTATTCGAAATCAATCAGCAGTTGTTTTTAGTGAGTCACGTTTAACGTTAAGAACATGGTGGGCAGAAACCACTTGGCAGATGCAACGCTTACGTGATAATCCGCTATGTGCCGATCAAGAACATCTGGCAAAACAAAATGAAAACGATCCGGGACTAAATGTGTTATTAACATTCGATCCACAGCAAGATATAGCAGCCCCATTTATAGCCAAAGGTATAAAACCTAAAGTCGCTATTTTACGTGAACAAGGCGTAAATTCACATGTTGAGATGGCTGCCGCCTTTGATCGGGCTGGTTTTGCTGCAATCGATGTGCATATGACCGATTTACTTGCTGGTGACACCAGTTTAGATCAATTTAAAGCCGTTGTTGCTTGTGGTGGCTTCTCATATGGTGATGTGTTAGGGGCCGGTGAAGGCTGGGCTAAATCAGTGCTTTTTAATGAACGTGTTCGTCATGAGTTTGAACAGTTTTTTAATCGTAACGATACGCTATCTCTTGGTGTCTGTAATGGTTGTCAAATGATGTCTAATTTGAAAGATCTGATTCCTGGTGCTGAATTATGGCCACGTTTTGTGCGAAATTTATCAGAACGCTTTGAAGCGCGCTTTAGTTTAGTGCAGATTCAGCAAAGCCCTTCTTTATTCTTTACTGATATGGCGGGTTGTCATATGCCAATTGCAGTTTCACATGGGGAAGGACAGGTTGAAGTTAATGACGAAAATCATCTAACTCATTTAGAGGCAGCCAAACTTGTTGCTGTGCGTTATATTGACCACTTTGGTCAAGTTACCCAGCAATATCCGGCTAATCCAAATGGTTCACCTAATGGTATTACTGCTGTGACATCTAAAGATGGACGCGCAACAATTATGATGCCGCATCCAGAGCGGGTATTTAGAACGGTAAGTAATTCATGGCACCCTAATAATTGGGGGGAAGATAGCCCATGGATGCGGATATTCCGTAACGCTCGTCGGCAATTAGGTTAACATAAAAATTATCGCCGATAAAAGTCGGCGATAATGTGTTTTCAACCAATTAAGCGGTTATTGGTTGTTGTTGTCTTTTTAATAAAGGCTCAGCTAACAAGCTATTCATTTTTCGTAATAACTCATCAGTGCTGTCCCAGTTAATACAAGCATCAGTAACCGATACACCATATTTAAAGTTTTCTTTTGGTTGTTCTGACGATTGATTACCTTCAAATAAGTTACTTTCAATCATAACCCCAATAATTGAATTATTACCGTTCTCAATTTGCTCAATAATTGAATTAGCTACAATTGGTTGATTACGATAATCTTTATTGGAATTAGCGTGGCTACAATCAATCATTAAATTTGGTACTAAACCGGCTTTTTCCATTTGAATTTCACATAATGATACGTTTTGAGCATCATAGTTTGGTGTTTTTCCACCACGTAAAATAACATGCCCGTGTGGATTACCCATTGTCTGTAGGACAGTAACTTGCCCTTGTTGATTGATACCAACAAAACGATGTGCCATAGACGCTGATTTCATCGCATTGATTGCAACATCTAAACTGCCATCTGTTCCATTTTTAAAACCAACTGGCATCGATAATCCAGAAGCCATTTCTCGATGTGTTTGTGATTCAGTGGTTCTTGCACCGATAGCAGACCAACTAATTAAGTCACCGATATACTGTGGAGTGTTAGGATCTAATGCTTCTGTTGCCATTGGCAAGCCAATTTGCGCGATATCCAGTAATAATTTTCGTGCTTTTTTTAGACCATATTCAATATCAAATGAACTATCCATATGTGGATCGTTGATCATGCCTTTCCAACCAACGGTGGTTCTTGGTTTTTCAAAATAAACACGCATCACAATAAATAGATTATCTTTTACTTCATCTGAAAGTTTTTTTAATCGACGCGCATACTCAATTGCAGCATCGGTATCATGAATTGAGCAAGGGCCACAAACAACAAGTAGCCGGTGATCGCGGCGTTCTAAAATATCAACGACTGTTTGTCTAGATAAACTAATTTGTTTTTCTAACTCACTTGATAATGGATAAAGTTTTTTTATTTCATCAGGTGTAATGAGCATGTGTTCATCTCGAATTCGAACATTATTCAGTGTGTCTTTTAACATTGTATTTTCCTAGTTAAAATCATTTAAACTTTTTTGTAAAAAAAATATTACAATTAACGGTTAATATGTAAACACAAAATTACATTATAGTAAATGATATTTTGTGAATTTTACAAAGATAATAATTTAATGTTGGTATAATCGATGTTTTTTTGATTTTTTCTATACCAGAAAAGCTATTTTACACTTTATTGTAATGAAATATTTACACTTTGCATGTTTGAAATGATTTATTATTAACAAGTCTTTGGTGATGGCTAGATTTTCCTATTTTATCATTGTAAGGTATTAAGATATTAATTTTAGGAACAAAGCAAAATGAACCAAGGTAAGCGCTTGCTTAATTTGATGGGCACGAAGATTCAAATATGGCTAGAACATGATGAGGTTGAACACTTATTGAATCAAGCTCAAAAAATGTTAATCGACTACGAACAGCGCTTTAGTGCTAATCGCTTAGATTCTCAATTAATGCAGGTTAATCTTAATGCGGGTATTAAACCCGTAAAACTGCAATCTGATCTTTTTAGATTAATAAAAATAGGCAAAACTCAGAGTTTAGCAAAAAATAGTTTTTTAAATATTGCAATAGGACCACTTATTCAAGCGTGGCGGGTTGGCTTTAGTGATGCTAGATATCCTTCTGTTTCAGAAATCAATCAGCTTTTAACACTCATTAACCCTAATGATATTCTTTTAGATGAAGATAATTCATCTGTGTTGTTAAAGCATTCTGGAATGGCAATCGATTTAGGTGCGTTAGCCAAAGGTTATTTTGCTGATAAAGTTATTGAATTTTTTAAACAACAAAATGCTCACGCAGCGTATATTGATTTAGGTGGAAATGTATTAACATTTGGGGCGTGTCCTTTTCATGATGATGGATATTGGCGAGTAGGCATTCAAAATCCCTTCTTAACCAGAGGCAATGTGATTACTGTTTTGAAGATTCAAAATCAATCAGTGGTGACTTCTGGTATCTATGAAAGAACATTTAACTATAATGGTAAAACCTATCATCATATTTTTGATAGTCAAACAGGTTATCCAGTTGAAACCGATATTGAAAGTATTACTATTGTGACTGAGCATGCTATAGATGGCGAAATATGGACTACACAATTATATGGTTATTCTGCTCAACAGGTAATTAAGCAAATAAATAAAATTGACCATATCGAAGGGATAGTTATCACCAAAAATCATGAATATGCTAGTTCTAATGGTCTATTGATCTAGGTATTTATATGATGTTACCGCGTTAACACTTGTTTAGTTTTCATCTTTGTATTATTGATTAAAGGAAGAGACGAAAAGGTTGACGAATTCTTTTTCAGCCACGCTAAGCATTTTATTTGCTGAATATGCAATGAAATAACTTAACGAGATGAATTCTAATGGTAGGGGGATCAAATTATATGCTAAATCGCCAGTTTTTCCGCAGATATTGACACTTTCCGGAATAAACGTCACCCCTATTCCTTTTTTTGCTAATTCGACAAGAGTAAAAATGTTACTGCTTTCAAGTACGATATCGGGTTTAATCTTATATTTTGCAATGAGGTATTCAATTTGTTGTCGTATACCTGAACCGTGAGACGTTAGAATAAGTTTTTCTTGCAATAATTTTTTTATAAAAGAATGATTACATTCAATATTACTTGTTTTTTTTCGATAAAGTTTAGAACTTTCTGGTATAAGTGCATAATAATGATGTTTACCACATTTATGACTAATTAAATTTGGGGATATTGTTTCAGGATTTTGCCCAATAAAAAAATCGAGAGTTTGGTTAATGGTTTTTTCTTCACTGTTTTTGGGCATATATTCATGTAATTCGATTTTAATATTGGGATATTTTTGCATAAAAGCAGGTAGAACTAGAGGTAATAAGTAGGTTCCTAAGCTTGGCAATACACCGATTTGAATTGCTGTGTAGTTAGTATCAGTATATTTTTGGATTTTTTTTCTAAACTGTTCCTGTTTGTTGACTAACGACGTGAGATATTCATAATAAATTTTTCCCGCTTCGGTTAACTGTAATGGGACGGTTTGTCGATTGATGATTTCAATACCTAGTTCATTTTCAATTTTTTTTATGGTTTGTGTTAGGTAAGATTGCGAGATATAAAGGTTTTGTGCTGCTTTGGTATAATTACCATGCTTAACTAAAACATCAATATATTGCAGCATTATTAGTGAATTAATTTTAGCCATTCCGCTTGTTTTCATCCTTTTTAAGATTATAACAAATTAGTTATAACCCCATAATTAATCAGCTATTTCACAAATATTTTTTTCTATTTTACACTAGATAACAAATCATATTGCACAATAATTAACATAATTAATAGAACAAGAATTTATTTTACCATTTTGTGTGATTAGCTAAAGAATTTGTATTACGAAAATTAAATATTAACAAAATTGTGCCGCAAGGTACTAAGTGAGGTTTTAAAGTGAAATTTGTTGCTATAGTCGGAACGAATTCTGATCGTTCTACTAATAGAAAATTACTGCATTTTATGCGAACGCATTTTGCCGAGAAAGCAGAAATTGAGGTCTGTGAAATTAAATCATTACCAGCATTTAATGAACCTAAGGATAAAACTCCGCCAGCAGCAGTAAAAGAGCTATCAGATAAAATACTAGCCGCAGATGGTGTGATTATTGCTACTCCCGAATATGATCATTCCATTACCGCTGCGTTGAAAAGTGTTATTGAGTGGTTGTCTTATACTACCCGCCCTCTGATTAATAAATGTGTAATGATTGTCGGTGCTTCACATGGTATGTTGGGGTCATCAAGGGCACAGGCTCATTTACGCCAAATTTTGGATGCGCCAGAATTAAAAGCACGAATTATGCCAAGCTCGGAGTTTTTATTAGGGCAGTCGTTACAGGCTTTTGATGATCAAGGTAATCTTGTTTATGCTGATAAAGTCAAAGAGTTAGATGAATGCTTTGATGAATTTTTATTATTTGTGTCCATTACTAATCAATTACTCAAAACAGCAAAAATTAATACAGATCAAAATAAAAAATTTAGTTGGAAACAGGCCGCAGAAGAAGGAGCATCGTTATGAAATTTATTGGTATAGTAGGAACAAATGCTCAAGAATCTTATAACCGCATGTTATTGCAATTTATGCAAAAACATTTTAGTCATAAAGCCGAAATTGAAATATTAGAGTTGACTGATGTTCCAATGTTTAATGAGTCAGATGACCAATCTAATAGTCCTATCATTCAGAATTTTAATAATAAAATTATTCAAGCAGATGGTGTTATTCTTGCCACGCCAGAGCATAATCACTCAATTCCATCAGCCTTAAAAAGTATCATTGAATGGTTGTCATTTAATTTGCATCCGTTTGATGGTAAACCGGTTATGATTGTTGGTGCATCTTATGATGTACAAGGCTCTTCTCGAGCACAATTACATTTACGTCAAATCCTTGATGCGCCAGGGGTTAATGCAACAGTTATGCCGGGCTCTGAATTTTTACTGGGTCGAGCCCATCAAGCTTTTGATGAGCAAGGTAATCTTAAATCAGAACGAACAGTCGATTTTTTAGAAAGCTGTTTTTTACGTTTTTTGCGATTTACTCAAGTTGTCAATTTACTTAATGTGCCGGAAGAAATCTCGTATGAACCAGGTAAATATTGTGTAACAGCACCGGGTCATAATGGCGATTTACCTATGGTTGTTACTTTATCAACTGACCGCATTGAATCGATTGATATTGATACCGAAGGCGAGTCAGAAGGTATTGCTGACGTTGTGTTTAAACGTATTCCATCTCAAATCCTTGAAGGTCAGACACTGAATGTCGATTTGATTTCTGGTGCATCGGTTACAAGTAATGGTGTTATTGATGGTGTGGCAAAAGCCATTAAAATGGCAGGTGCTAATCCTGATGTATTAAGGAAAAGACCAAAAGCACCAAGCGCGCTTGATAATAGTGATGCGCAATATGTAACAGATGTCGTTGTGGTTGGTGCTGGTGGTGCAGGATTATCAGCCGCGGCAAGTATTTTACAAGAAGGCAAGCGCGTTGTCGTTGTTGAAAAATTTCCAGCCGTTGGTGGGAATACTGTCCGTACTGGTGGTCCAATGAATGCCGCCAATCCTAAATGGCAAAATACTTTCGATGCTATCGCGGGCGAAAGCCATACTTTATCTGAAATAGTAGCAATTGATGAGTCCGTGATTGATCCTGAATATTTGCAAGATTTTAGAAGCTTAAAACAGCAAATTAATGATTATTTATCAGAAAATAAAGGCAAAACCGGTTACCTATTTGATTCGGCACTACTTCATCGTATTCAAACCTATCTTGGCGGTAAGCGTACCGACCAATTAGGAAATGTAATTTATGGACAATATGATCTGGTTAAAATCTTGACTGATGAGGCGCTAGAATCGGTTAAATGGCTTGAAAATATTGGTGTTGAATTTGATAAACATGATGTCACTATGCCAGTAGGGGCTTTATGGCGTCGAGGTCATAAACCGTTAAAAAGTGAAGGTTATGCTTATGTTTCTGCATTGCAAAAATATGTAGAAGATAAGGGAGGAATTATCATAACCGATACGGCTGTTAAATCGTTAATTGTTGAAGATGGGCATGTGTCTGGGGTAATTGGACAAGGTTTAAATGGTAAAAAAGTTACCGTTAAAGCCGATGCTGTCATTTTGGCATCGGGTGGTTTTGGTGCTAATACCAAAATGCTCAAAGAGTATAACACTTATTGGACTGAAATTGATGACAATATTAAAACCTCTAATTCTCCGGCAATCACTGGTGATGGTATTTTGTTAGGACAAAGTGTTGGTGCGGATCTGGTTGGTATGGGCTTTTCACAAATGATGCCTGTTTCTGACCCAGAGACTGGGGCATTATTTAGTGGGTTACAAGTTCCACCACAAAATTTCATTATGGTTAACAAACAAGGAAAACGTTTTGTTAATGAATATGGCAGCCGAGACAAACTTACACAAGCCGCTATTGATAATGGTGGATTATTTTATTTAATAGCTGATGAAGAAATCAAAAAGACGGCTTACAACACATCACAAGAAAAAATTGATAAGCAAATTGCGGCTGGTACGCTATTTTGTGCAGACACTTTAGAAGAATTGGCCGAAAAACTGGGAATGGATGCTGATATTTTTAAACAAACGATTGCCAACTATAATGCGTATGCTGATGCTGGGTATGATCCTGAATTTGGTAAAGATGTATTTGATTTGAAAGTAGAAGTCGCTCCATTTTATGCAACACCAAGAAAACCAGCGGTGCATCATACAATGGGTGGACTAAAAATCGATACACAAACCCATGTTTTGGATAAATTAGGACAAAAAATTTCTGGCTTATATGCGGCAGGAGAAGTAGCAGGGGGTATCCATGCGGGTAATAGATTGGGTGGTAATTCACTAACCGATATTTTTACCTTTGGACGAATTGCGGGAAAAACTGCTTTGAAAGATATCAAGTCAAGAATGGAGTCTGGACATGGAACAACAAACTAGAAATCTCAATCGATGGCTTGTACTGATAGCATCAACATCAATCTTGCTTTGTACTGGTGCGATTTATGCTTTTAGTGTTTTTGCCGGTCCTTTAAGTGCCGCTAAAAATTGGAGTATGTCAGAGGTGATGACAGCGTTTGCTATTAATTCAGCTGTTGGCCCAATTCCTATGATTTTAGGTGGCTTTTTAACGGATAGAGGATTAGCTAAATGGTCTAGTGTTTTAGGTGGTTTGCTGTTTGGACTAGGCTTTTTTCTGACGGGTTATGTGACCAGTCCACTAATGCTTTATGTGACTTATGGCTTATTAAGTGGCTTTGGTCAAGGGCTTGCTTATTCGGGCTGTTTAAGTAATACCATTAAATTATTTCCTGATAAAAAAGGTCTCGCTTCAGGTATCATTACAGCAGGTATGGGGGGCGCTGCAATTATATCAGCACCAATCGGTAACCATTTGATTGAGCGTTTTGATGTGCTATATGCTTTCCAAATTCTAGGTTGTACCTATATAGCTGTGGTTATTGTTGCCAGTTTCTTTATAAAGGTAGCACCCGCTAATTATCAACCGCAAGGTTGGACTCAAGCACACAGCCAACAAAATGCGCCTATTGTTAACAAAAATTGGCAACAAATGCTACAAACGCCATATTTTTACCTCATATTTTTTATGTTAGGTACTGGTGCATTTTCTGGGTTGATGATAGCTTCGAATGCATCGAGTATTGGGCAAAACATGTTTGGGCTATCTTCTGTGGCAGCAGCATTTTATGTCAGTTTATATTCATTAAGTAATTGTGCTGGGCGAGTTGTTTGGGGAACGGTATCGGATAAACTTGGTCGTAATCGAACATTAGATATTATCTTTTCGGTAATTATTTTGGCTTTTATGGCATTTTTATTTATTCCAACACAAGCAGGATTTGCAATAGGAATTATCGCGCTTGGTTTATGCTTTGGTGGTGTGATGGGCGTGTTCCCACCAATGGTTATGGAAAATTATGGACCGATTCACCAAGGTGTTAACTACGGTATTATTTTTGTGGGTTATTCTTCAGCGGCATTTTTTGCACCAAAATTAACGGCGGATATCCTTATCAATAATAATGGCAGTTATACTTACGCATTTTATATTGCGATCGCTGTAGCCTTTGTTGGCTTAGTGTTAAACATGATTTATAAATTTACTAAACAAAGACAATCGAACAATTAATAATAAGTTCGCATTTAAGCTAAAGGAGCCAGATTTCTGTGCTCCTTATTTTGTATACTTAACTACCAATCTAATAATTCACTATTATATACATTATTATGTTCGTTCTATCGACTCAAGGACGATGTTTTTATCAATGCCATCAAGCACTTCAACTTGTCCAATTTGTGTCGGAATAACCAGCCTGAGTTTGCCTGATAAAACTTTTTTATCGCGTAACATGTGAGGAATATAAGCATCACTTGTCATTTGAGATGGCCGGGTAACTGGAAGTTTTGCTCTAATAAGCAGTGTTTTAATACGATCAATATCAGCGGTTGTAAATTTACCCAACAGTTTAGCTGTTTGAGCAGCCATCAACATACCAACACTGACAGCCTCACCATGTAACCAATTACCATAACCTAATTCTGCTTCGATGGCATGACCATAAGTATGACCCAGATTTAAAATTGCACGCATATCTTGTTCAGTTTCGTCGGCCGCAACTACCTGTGCTTTGAGTTCGCAGCAGCGATAAATGCAATAACTGAGTGCTTCGACATCTAATTTAAGTAACTGGTCAATGTGCAATTCTAACCAATTAAAAAAATCAGCATCCATAATAATGCCATATTTTATGACTTCGGCCAGACCTGCTGATAATTCACGCTGTGGTAACGTTTTTAAACAATTGAGATCGATAACCACTGATTGAGGTTGATAAAATGCGCCAATCATATTTTTACCAAGAGGGTGATTAATGGCGGTTTTACCACCAACAGACGAGTCCACTTGCGAAAGTAAAGTTGTGGGCACCTGTATAAATTTAATTCCTCGTTGATACGCTGATGCCGCAAATCCAGCGACATCACCAATAACACCACCACCTAATGCAATTAGTCTGGAATTGCGCGTATGATTATTGGCAAGCAAAGCGGTAAGAATTTTATTCCATGTTTCCATGGTTTTATATTGTTCACCATCAGGCAAAATGACAGAATCAGTTTTTATACCGTTGTCTTCAAGCATATGAATTAAAGTTTGTAAATATAGTGGAGCAATGGTGTCATTGGTTGCGATTAATACACGTTGACCTGGCTGGAGTTTGAAATGTTTAAATTGAGTTAAAAGATTTTCGCCAATAGTAATAGGATAACTACGTTTTGCTAGCGCCACATTTAAAATTTTTTGCATAATAATACCCAGACAAGTCAAAGCTAATTTATTGTTGCATGTTAGCGATAAAAAAGTAGCAGTGCAACTTAGAATCATTTAAACTTATCGCCAATTTTGTTTAGTAATATTAAATTTAATATGTCAATATCTCTTGTTTTAGCTCAAAAAAATTGGCGCGTAGGCGATATAGAAGGCAATGCTCAAAAAATTATTGAATTAATCAATAGCCATGTATCTTGTGATCTTATTATCTTTTCAGAATTAGCGTTATGTGGTTATCCACCTGAAGATCTTATCTTTCGTTCAGATTTTAAACAACGTTGCCAAAAAGCATTATCAAATATCCAACAAGCTAGCACAAAATGTGCTGTGATTGTTGGTCATCCAGATTGGCAAGGTGATAAAATTTATAACTCACTTTCGTTTTTTGCCGAAGGAAAATTGTTATCAAGTTATCATAAACAGTTGCTTCCTAATTATGATGTATTTGATGAAAAACGTTACTTTACTGCTGGAACACAAACTTGTGTAGTGCAATTTAAAGGTCAAAAAATAGGCTTATTAATTTGTGAAGATCTTTGGCAAAATCAACCTATTGATGATATCAAACAAGCACAAGCTGATTTTGTCATCACTATCAATGCTTCACCTTATGATTATCAAAAACAAAAACAACGACAAGATTTAATTAAAGCACATGCTACTCGTACTCAATTACCGATTATTTATGTTAATCAGGTAGGGGGGCAAGATGAGCTGATATTTGACGGTGATTCTTTTGTATGTAATGAGCATGGCGATATCATTTGCCAATTGAAATCCTTTCAAGAGCAAGTCGCCTTTTTTGCGTTTTCTTCTAATTACCCATCTCAACAAGTTGAGATAACAGAACAATCTCAATTAGCATCGGTATATGATGCATTAGTTTTGGCAACCCGTGATTATATTACTAAAAATGGTTTTCAAGGGGCGGTATTGGGACTATCTGGTGGGATCGATTCTGCTTTGACGCTTGCTATTGCCGTTGATGCACTCGGTAAAGATAAAGTACAAGCTGTTATGATGCCATTTCGATATACGGCCGATATTAGTATTGCTGATGCTAAAGAAGAGGCTGAAATATTAGGTGTTGAATTTGATATTATCTCGATTGAACCGATGTTTGATGCATTTATGTCTTCATTAACTCCCTTATTTGCAGGAACACAAAAAGATACTACCGAAGAAAATCTGCAAGCACGTTGTCGAGGTGTTATTTTAATGGCACTTTCTAACAAACGTCGAAGACTGGTTTTAACTACTGGCAATAAAAGTGAAATGTCGGTTGGTTATGCAACGCTTTATGGTGATATGGCAGGTGGGTTTGACGTACTTAAAGATGTGCCTAAAACGATGGTGTTTGCATTATCTCAATTCCGCAATACACGTTCTTATGTTATTCCTGACAGAGTTATTACTCGTCCACCTTCAGCGGAGCTTGCACCCGATCAGAAAGATGAAGACAGTTTACCGCCATATGAAATTTTGGATGGCATATTAAAAGGTTATGTTGAGCAAGATCTTACCGTTTTACAACTTAAGTCACAAGGGTATGAAGAGCAAACCATAAGACAGGTAATTAAACTGGTTGATATAAATGAATATAAAAGACGTCAAGCAGCTGTCGGTCCTAAAATTACAACGCGCAACTTTGGAAAAGGCAGACGCTATCCAATTACTTCTGCTTTTGGATTTAACAATTGGCCATCGGCAATTAAGGGCAAATAGATATGAAAAAAATAGAAGCTATCATCAAACCATTTAAACTAGATGATATTCGTGAGGCACTAGCTGATCAAGGTATTACGGGGATGACCGTGACTGAGGTTAAAGGCTTTGGTCGTCAAAAAGGCCATACTGAGCTTTATCGTGGCGCTGAATATATGGTGGACTTTTTACCCAAAGTAAAAATCGAACTGGTTGTATCAGATGATATTTTAGAAATGTGCATTGAAACCATTATGAAAACAGCGCAAACAGGCAAAATTGGTGACGGTAAAATTTTTGTCTATAATGTAGAACAAGTTATTCGTATTCGTACTGGTGAGATGGATGATTCTGCAATTTAATTGAGATTATTTGATATCAGGTCGCTCTTGTTTGAGTAATTCATTAGTCACAATGCCCTGCATAGAACAAATAAGCAGATTCATATTTGTGCCTTTTTCAATTAAGAGTAATTTTTCTGTTGTATCCGGTGCTGGAATTGTTTTTACACCAACTACAGTACCGGTGTTTTCTTTCCATACATGAACATCATCATTAATGTTACGAATCATTGGATTGGCGATGTACAGTAAGTCATCTTCCATATCTTTCCAATTGATAAAATTTAATGTCTCTTTTATTTGATTTATATCGTTATCAATAATAAAACCCCAAAAATAATATTTTCCTATTTTGCCTAAATCCATCGCACTATCATAATAACCTTTAATTGTTAGATTGTTATAGTGGATAGGGGTTTGAAAATAAACATAATTTTTATTAGTGTCACTGCGATTTTCAACGGGAATAAAGGCCTGATTATTATTGATTACATTGACATTTGTTACTTTTAGTAACTCATCTTTATTATCATATATAGCTTTGAAAAAATTGGTATTACAGAGAGATAATGACTCTATTAATGGTAATTTATCGGCTGATGCGACAAAAGAACAAACTATTAGTATTACTGTAATAACGCTTTTGATCATGTTGGTTGGAGTTGACAAAAAATAAAAATTATTAAGTTAAGTTGCCTTGATTGTATAATTTTTAAAGAATAATAACAATGTTAATCCCCCTTTTCTTTTTTAAAGAATTATTAAGATTGGTGAATACTTAACCTTTATTAAAGGTATTGAGTAAATCTAACAATATAATTATATATTTTATCAAGCAATAATCTTATTTATCTTTATTTATGGAAGACTGATCCCAAAATGATGAATTTATTTGAAAAATAGTTTGAGTATTAGAAAAATTACTATAATTTTATTTGAGCAGTAAGTTGTTTATGTTATTCAGTCAATTAATTTTAAATGGAAATAAATTATGAGTTCAACATTTGCAAATAAAATACTAGAAGATTTTTCTTGCTTTGAGGATATTTCAATCAAAACATTTTTTGGTGGATTTAGTATCAATAGCAAAGGAGTCATGTTTGGATGGATTGGTAAAGGTGAGCTATATTTAAGGGGGCATGATCACTATCGTTCAGTTTTTATTGATTTGGATATGCCCACATTAACACTACCAACCGCAATGTCTAGAAAATCACTTGATTATTATAAAGTGAGTGATGAATTGTTAAAACATCCTAATAAGCTTCACGCTATGGTCAAAATGGTCATTGAATATGCTATTTTAGAACATAGTGAGAAAATTCAATTAAAAAATCAGCAAATTAAGACTTTACCTAATATCAACTTATCTTTGGAAAAACTATTATTTAGCGTTGGTATAACCAATATAGAAATATTTAATAAAGTTGGTTATCTGGAGGCTTTTTACCGAATTAAGAGTATAAAATCGACTATTTCGGACAATGTTCTATTTGTTTTATATAGTGCATTAAATTATTGCCATGTAGAAGTATTATCTAAATCGACAAAAACTGATATTGAAGTTGCATATCAAGATTTTTTAGACAATATATCGGATAATTAAGTTGTAAACTTTTATCTATTATTATGACTATCAGTCAACCATGAAAATAACAGTTATCCTGAAATCAATTCATGTTAGGATAACTGTTTTTTTGTAAATATTGTTATGAAGACGTTCTACGACGTGATGTTCGTTTAAATGGCTTTGGTGTAGGTAAATTCGTTAATAGTGCTGTTGGATCGTATTGGCTAACAGGAATAGCATGATCAATCGCTTTTTCGATAGCGGGTAAATTTTGTGAGTAACGTTCACAAGCAAGTGAAATAGAATAACCTTCTGCACCAGCACGACCAGTACGCCCGATTCTATGTCTGTAATCATCACAGTCATCGGGTAAGTCGTAATTAAAAACATGTGTTACATGAGGAATATGTAAACCTCGCGCAGCCACATCTGTTGCCACTAAAATATCTAAATCGCCTTGCGTAAATTGTTCAAGAATCGATAAACGTTTCTTTTGTGCAATATCACCAGTTAATAATCCAACTCGATGGCCATCTGCAACTAAATGGCGCCATATTTTTTCACACGCAACTTTGGTATTGGCAAACACAATACAGCGATCTGGCCACTCTTCTTCTATTAGTGTTTGTAACAGCGCTAATTTATCTTCATTCGATGGGAAAAATAGTTCTTCTTTTATACGATGACCAATTTTTTGTTCTGGTTCCACTTCAACATATTGTGGATTATTCATATGCTCAAATGCTAATTCACGGACATTATGCGTGAGTGTTGCAGAAAATAGCATAGTTAATCGTTTTTGTGGTGGCGTCATGTGTCTAAAAATCCAACGAACATCCCGAATAAATCCTAAGTCAAACATACGGTCAGCTTCATCTAAAACAACAACTTGTATTGACTCAAGATTTATATAATTTTGTTTAGCATAATCGATCAAACGACCTGTCGTTGCGATGAGAATATCGACGCCAGCTGATAACATTTTTAATTGTTTATCATAACCATCACCACCAAATGCTAAACCTAGTTTTAGACCTGTCTGTTCTGATAATACTTGAGCATCATGATAGATTTGCACAACGAGTTCGCGCGTTGGCGCGATAATGATTGCTCGAGGTTGGTTGGTTTGATGATCAGGTAATGGTTGATGATTCAATAAATAATTAAACGTTGAGGCTAAAAACGCGATGGTTTTTCCTGTCCCTGTTTGTCCCTGCCCAGCAATATCAATTCCTTTTGTGGTTAACGGTAACGTCTTTTCTTGAATTGGCGTACAATAAGTAAAGCCATTTTGATCAAGGGCTTTTAGTACTAATGGATGTAAAGGAAACTGACTAAAAGTCGTTTTGGTGAGATAGGATTGAATCATTATGGTTTCAAAGTTAATTATCAAAGTTTTTTAATTATAACATATTAGTCATACTGACATCACTAATAATTATCTCCTATTATAATAATTACTAGCGCGTGCTTTGAAAATATTTTAACATTTAAAACCATAAAAATTATATTATTATTGGAGATAATAAAATGAGTCATAATATTGTTGCGTTAACTGAAGCAAGTTTTGAGAAAACCATTAACGAAGCAACTAAACCCGTACTAGTTGATTTTTGGGCTGAATGGTGTGGTCCTTGTAAAATGGTTGCGCCTATTTTAGAAGAAATAGCTCAAGAATATAGTGATCGTATCGTTATTGCTAAACTAAATGTTGAAGAAAATCCTAATATAGCACCTAAGTTTGGTATTCGTGGCATTCCTACATTACTCATTTTCAAAAATGGTGAAGTTGTTTCAACACAAGTTGGCGCGTTATCTAAAGCCCAATTGAAAAGTTTTATTGAAGCACAACTGTAATAGTTGTGATTGCTGCCCTCACAAAATCAATAAAAAACAGTAATAAGCGTAATAAAAATTACGCTTATTACTGCTTAAATCAAGTGCGTTGTTATTTTCAATAACATAATTAAATATAGACAGACTACCTTTTTTAGTGTAAATTGCTAACTTCTTACGAAAGCTCCTTTCTGCAATCCATTGTTTTTATTGATTAAGTGGGTGAACAGTCTATATTTAAACGCATAATTATCATTGAAAACTTAGTAATTCATTGCGTTTGTATATTGTAAGAAAGAGATTTTTTTATTAATAAATGAAAGAAATATACAAAAATAGCAGTAATTGCAAACATATCAATTTTATCCTCAAGAATTTTTAAAATTATGAATTTAACTGAATTAAAAAACACTTCTGTTTCCGAGCTTGTAACGCTTGGCGAAAAAACAATGGGTCTTGAAAATCTTGCTCGCCTTAGAAAACAAGACATTATTTTTGCTATTTTAAAACAGCATGCCAAAAGTGGTGAAGATATCTTTGGTGACGGTGTGCTTGAAATTTTGCAAGATGGATTTGGCTTTTTACGTTCTGCTGATAGTTCGTATTTAGCGGGTCCTGATGATATTTATGTTTCACCTAGTCAAATCAGACGATTTAACTTGCGGACGGGTGATACAATTGCCGGTAAAATAAGACCGCCTAAAGAAGGTGAACGTTATTTTGCTTTATTAAAAGTTAATGAAGTTAATCATGATAAACCTGAAGATGCCCGCAATAAAATCCTCTTTGAAAACTTAACTCCGCTTCACCCAAATTCTCGATTACGTATGGAACGAGGTAATGGTTCAACAGAAGATATCACAGCAAGAGTACTTGATTTAGCATCACCTATCGGTAAAGGTCAACGTGGTTTGATTGTTGCTCCACCGAAAGCAGGTAAAACCATGCTTCTGCAAAATATCGCACAAAGTTTAGCGGTAAATCATCCTGAATGTGAGTTAGTTGTCTTGATGATTGATGAACGTCCTGAAGAAGTTACCGAGATGCAACGTTTAGTTAAAGGTGAAGTGGTTGCTTCAACTTTTGATGAACCAGCAGCAAGACATGTTCAAGTTGCGGAAATGGTAATTGAACGAGCAAAACGTTTAGTTGAACATAAAAAAGATGTGATTATTCTATTAGACTCAATTACTCGTTTGGCGCGTGCTTACAATACTGTTATTCCTTCATCGGGCAAAGTATTAACAGGTGGTGTGGATGCAAATGCTTTACATCGCCCTAAACGCTTTTTTGGTGCAGCACGTAATGTAGAAGAGGGTGGTAGCTTAACCATTATTGCAACAGCATTAATTGATACCGGTTCAAAAATGGACGAAGTTATTTACGAGGAGTTTAAAGGTACCGGTAATATGGAAGTACACTTATCTCGTAAGATTGCTGAGCGTCGTGTTTTCCCTGCTATTGATTTTAATCGTTCAGGTACACGTAAAGAAGATTTAATGACTTCGCCTGATGAACTACAAAAAATGTGGATTCTACGTAAGATCTTAAACCCAATGGGTGAAATTGATGCGATGGAATTTTTAATTGATAAATTAGCGATGACCAAAACCAATGACGAGTTTTTTGAAATGATGAAACGCTCATGATTTTGGGAATCAATTAGCTTAGTCAAAAATAAAATAGCCGTATTATATCTTGATACGGTTTTTTTATGGCAAAATATAAGATAATTTATAAAACCCGTTTAAGTTTTAAGTTGTAAAAACCTTATTATCAAGGTCATGTGAGATTATATAAAGGAGCCAAATCATGTCTAAACAACAAATCGGTGTTATTGGAATGGCAGTAATGGGGCGAAATCTTGCTCTTAATATTGAAAGCCGTGGATATACTGTCGCGATTTATAATCGCTCTAAAGATAAAACCGAGCAAGTGATGGCTGAACATCCCGATAAACAATTGGTTCCCCATTTTACGATTGAAGATTTTGTTGCTTCATTAGAAAAACCGCGCCGTATTCTGATAATGGTACAAGCAGGTAAAGGAACGGATGCCGTAATTGATGAGCTACGCCCCCTGTTAGATAAAGGCGACATTATTATTGATGGTGGTAACGCTTATTTTGAAGATACCATCCGTCGCAATAAAATGCTTTCAGATGAGGGTTTTAATTTTATTGGTACTGGTGTTTCTGGTGGTGAGGAAGGAGCACTTAAAGGACCATCTATTATGCCTGGTGGTCAAAAAGAAGCCTATGATTTAGTTGCACCAATATTAGAGAAAATCGCTGCCAAAGCTGACGGTGAGCCATGTGTTACTTATATTGGACCTGATGGCGCAGGCCATTATGTGAAAATGGCTCACAATGGTATTGAGTATGGTGATATGCAGCTAATTGCTGAAAGCTATTCAGTATTAAAACATGTGGTCGGATTAGATAATGAGCAATTATCAAGTGTGTTTACTGACTGGAATAAGGGCGAGTTAAATAGTTATTTAATTGAAATTACTGCTGATATTTTTAAATATAAGGATGAACAAGGTCAATATCTGATAGATGTGATTTTAGATGCAGCAGGTAATAAAGGAACCGGTAAATGGACCAGTCAAAGTGCATTAGATTTAGGTGAGCCTTTATCATTGATTACTGAATCAGTATTTGCCCGTTACATTTCGGCTATTAAAGATCAGCGTGTTGCTGCGGCAAAAGTTTTAAAAGGGCCACAACAAGTGACTTATACTGGTGATAAAAAAGAATTAATTGAGAAGGTTCGCAAAGCACTTTATATGGGAAAAATTATCTCTTATGCTCAAGGTTTTGCACAACTCAAAGCTGCATCAACTCATTATAATTGGCAGTTAAATTTTGGTGAAATTGCTAAAATATTTAGAGCAGGATGCATTATTCGTGCACAATTTTTACAAAAAATTACTGATGCTTACGCAGACAATAATGATATAGATAATTTGTTATTAACACCTTATTTTTCTCAAACAGCTCAAGCTTATCAGCAAGCATTACGTGATGTGATTTGTTTAGCCGTTCAACAAGGTATTGCAGTGCCAACGCTTTCTGCTGCTATTGCTTATTACGATAGTTATCGTTCGCCTGTTTTACCAGCGAATTTAATTCAAGCACAACGAGATTATTTTGGTGCGCATACCTATAAACGTTTAGACAAAGAAGGTGTATTTCACACTGATTGGTTAAATATTGAATCGTAATTGGTCGTAATACTGTTACATCTATTTTTTAGTTAGAGTGTAAGTATACCTTCCGCTCTAACTAAAAAATTCTTTGAATCCGCCCCGCTTTATTAAGCTCATTTCTATTATTAAAAATAAAAACCGTTGCGTGCATTAATCTTAGGCTTGTCAAGCAATTTTATTTTTTTTAAATTGTAGAAAAACACAATATATGGTGTATAATCATAATATATTTACTATATATAGTATCAGTCAAGCGATGTGAAAATTCCGGCGTATATCAAATTAAGTCTAATATTCTAATAAAGATTTAAGAAATCCCGATAATTATAATGAGTATTAACATTGATATATGACCCATTAACCGCTAATAAACCATGAATATTGAGGAGTATATATGCCCGTAGTCATCAAACGTGATGGTTGTCAAACCGCATTTAATGAAGGTCGGATTAAAGATGCCATAGTTAAAGCAGCTGTTGCTGCTAATGTGAATGATCCTGATTATTGTGCTGCTGTTGCTCGCGTTGTGACTAATCAAATGACAGAACGTGAAAGTGTTGATATTAACGAAATTCAAAATGCGGTTGAAAATCAGTTAATGTCAGGACCTTATAAAAAACTGGCAAGGACTTATATTGAATATCGACATGATCGTGACCGAGCGCGAGACCAACGTAGTCGTTTGACTCAAGATATTCGCGGCTTAATTGAACAGAGTAATGTTGCAATTTTGAATGAAAATGCTAATAAAGATAGTAAAGTTATTCCAACACAACGCGATTTGTTAGCCGGTATTGTAGCAAGGCATTATGCTAAACAATATTTATTACCAAAAGAAATATCACGCGCTCATGATTGTGGCGAGATTCATTATCATGATTTAGATTATGCACCATTTTTTCCTATGTTTAACTGTATGTTAATTGATTTAGATGGTATGTTGACCAATGGCTTTAAAATGGGTAACGCTGAAATTGAGCCACCAAAGTCGATTGCAACAGCGACAGCGGTCACCGCACAAATAATTGCACAAGTTGCGAGCCATATTTATGGTGGTACAACTATTAATCGTATCGATGAAGTGCTAGCGAAATTTGTTACCATTAGTTATCAAAAACATAAACAAATCGCTCAAGAGTGGGATATACCTAATCCAGAGGCATATGCAGAAAGCCGTACTCAAAAAGAGTGTTATGATGCGTTTCAATCTTTAGAGTATGAAGTTAATACTTTACATACTGCTAATGGCCAAACTCCTTTTGTTACTTTTGGTTTTGGTTTAGGAACAAGTTGGGAATCACGTTTAATTCAAGAATCTATTCTAAAAGTTCGCATTAAGGGTTTAGGTAAAAATCATAAAACAGCAGTTTTCCCAAAATTGGTGTTTGCCATTAAAGATGGTATTAATCACAAACAAGGTGATATTAATTACGATATTAAAGCGCTAGCGTTAGAGTGCGCAAGTAAGCGTATGTATCCTGATATCTTGAATTACGATAAAGTGGTTGAAGTCACCGGATCATTTAAAACTCCAATGGGATGTCGAAGCTTTTTAGGTGTTTACGAAGAAGATGGTCAGCAAATTCACGATGGCCGTAATAATCTTGGCGTGATTAGTTTGAATCTGCCGCGTATTGCCATTGAAGCGCAAGGTGATGAATCTCGTTTCTGGCAGATTTTAGATAAGCGTTTAGAGTTATGTAAAGAAGCCTTAATGACACGTATTGCTCGTCTTGAAGGGGTAAAAGCTCGCGTCGCGCCTATTTTATATATGGAAGGGGCTTGTGGTGTGAGATTAAAAGAAGATGATAGTGTTTGTGAAATATTCAAAAATGGTCGAGCTTCGATTTCTTTAGGCTATATTGGTATTCACGAAACATTAAATGCACTTTATGGAAATAAAACGCATCCATTTGATAATGATACATTACGCGAAAAAGGCGTAGCTATTGTTCAACGTTTACGACAAGCTGTGGAACAGTGGAAAGCTGAAACGGGTTATGGATTTAGTTTGTATAGTACGCCAAGCGAAAACCTGTGTGATCGTTTTTGTCGACTTGATACGGCTGAATTTGGTGTTATTCCAGGGGTAACAGACAAAGGTTATTATACAAATAGTTTTCATTTAGATGTAGAGAAGAAAGTTAATCCATACGAAAAAATAGAATTTGAAAAGCCTTATCCTGAAGTAGCTAATGGCGGATTCATTTGTTATGGTGAATATCCTAACATGATTAATAATGTTAAAGCATTAGAGGATGTCTGGGATTATAGTTATAGTCGAGTTCCTTATTATGGTACTAACACCCCGATTGATGAGTGCTATGAGTGTGGTTATACCGGTGAATTTTCGTGTACAAGTAAAGGTTTTGTTTGTCCTAGTTGTGGTAATCATGATTCGTCAAAAGTCTCTGTTACTCGCCGAGTTTGTGGCTATTTAGGTAGTCCTGATGCCCGTCCATTTAATGCCGGTAAACAAGAGGAAGTAAAACGACGAGTTAAACATTTGAACAATGGTCAAATTGGATAATGTTAATCAAATAGTTATGAATTATCATCGTTATTATCCTGTAGATGTTGTAAATGGTGAAGGTACGCGCTGTGTATTGTTTGTCGCAGGTTGCGTACATCAGTGTCCTGGTTGTTATAACAAAAGTACATGGGGAATCAATTCAGGCGTACCTTTTACACAATCGCTTGAAGATCAAATTATCAAAGATCTGCAAGACACAGAGATTAAACGCCAAGGATTATCGCTTTCTGGTGGTGATCCTTTGCATCCACAAAATGTTCCAGCTATATTAAAATTAGTTCAACGGGTTAAATCAGAATGTATAAACAAAGATATTTGGCTTTGGACAGGGTATAAACTTGATGAATTAACCGCCGAACAACAAGTAGTAGTGCCTTATATTGATGTATTGATTGATGGTAAATTTATTCAAGAACTTGCTGATCCTCGGCTGTTATGGCGAGGAAGCAGCAATCAAATCATACATCGATTTAAACAATAAAATTATTTGCCATTATTGCGATTTGTGTAAGTTTAAAAGATAAGAAATCGCTTCACGATAATTAATTTCTAGATTTTCACTGCTAGACGAGGTGATGTGTAAGTCAGTAATTTTACCATTATCAATACCATAAACCCATCCGTGCAAATTAACTTTTTGACCGCGCTGCCATGCCGATTGAATAATGGTTGAGTGACCTAAATTATAAACTTGCTCAATGACGTTGAGTTCACATAAAATATCTAGGCGAATATGCGCTGGAAATTCACCAATAAGTGAGCTATATCGAAACCATAAATCTCGAATATGTAGAAGCCAATTGTTAATTAAACCTAAATCTGGGTTTTCAACAGCTGAGCGTATTCCACCACATCCTAAATGGCCACAGACAATAATATCTTCAATTTTAAGTACATCAACGGCATATTGGACGACAGATAAACAATTGAGATCGGTATGAATGACTAAATTACCTACATTTCGATGGACAAATAATTCACCAGGTTGCAATTTAATCAGTTTTTCGGCAGGAACCCGGCTATCAGAACAGCCGATCCATAAAAATTTAGGATTTTGGGCAATTGCTAGTTGTTTAAAAAATTCGGGATCTTCTTGCTCAATTTTTTCTGACCACTCGTGATTAAAACGAATTAAATCGTTTACATTTACCATTCATCTATTCCTTTAATATTTCATTATTATAAGATTGTATTATTTTTGAAAATAAACTTTATATTATTTAATTGGTTTCAATGTGTTGGATTTTACTTTTCATTATTAATTTTCGCCACATTGGTGTGGTTAAAATTTTGGCCTTGATAATTTTGCTGTATAATTTTAGACGTAATAGTAGTGTTTTTTGGTAATACAGTTTATTGGGTTTTGCTTGGCCGCTATTTAATATTTTACTTAGAATCTCAGCGCTATCGAGTGCATAGCTAATTCCTTCCAAAGAACTTGCACTAATAAAACCAGCCGCTTCACCGATTAAAAATATGTTCTCATTGCCCGTGTAAAAATCACGTAAACGATTTGGATAGATAACGAGGCATTTTTCAGTTTTGACTAAATCACTAAAAATAAAACCTTGTTGCGTTAATTTTTGTTTTAATTTTTCGAAATGTTGATTTGCTTCTTTTTTCGCAAAGGCTCCACCTAAAATAAAGTAACCATCTTTAGACATACTCCATGCATAACAGTTAGTTAAATTGTTGTCAAAAATGCAAGAGTAAAAAGGTGTAGTATGTTTTTCGGCAAACCATTGCTGAATAGCGACATATTGTCTAATGGAATGTTTAGGGTAACGCATTCGCCTTACAATGGAATTAGCCCCATCAGCACCTACGACATATTGAGCAGTGAATTTTTGTTCTCTATTATTTTCATCAATATAAGTGACTTGGTATCCATCAATGATTCTTCTTACTTCTTTGCATAACGTATTATGTAAAACAGTAACGGTTTCGGGAATGAGTGACTTTAGCCATAGATCAAACTTATGTCGATCAAAGCTGATATAGCTGCGTTGATAATTACGAACTAGTTGAGTTTGTAAATCGATGGTTTTAACGCTAAATATTTGTGGATCGGTTAAAATGTCAGCAGGTATGTTTAATTTTTGTCTGACAAAAGATTTTTGCGCATCATTTGCCAGTAATCCACCACATGGTTTATGAAAGCCATCATGACCTGTTTGGTTTTTTTTGTCTAGTGCAATAATTTTAAATGAAGGACTAAGTAATCGTGCCAACGTACTACCGGCAGGCCCTAGACCAATAATTGCAATATCGTAATCCATAAAATTATGTTATTTGCCCTATCAATTTTTGACTAATGTTATATTATCACATTTAAAGTGAAATGTGGCTAATCAAGGACGAGAATAGGATAACTTAGGTATCGTTGACATAGTATTTATTAAGCTATATGGATATATAATCCCATATAGCTAAGTTAAAATTGGCTATTTTTAACTGGCAACGGTTGTCAAAAAAGCTTGGTTTAATTCTTCAAAGGGTAAAGTTCGGCTAATTATGACTAAACGTGATAGTTTTTCTGCAGAATCTTGCCAGGGTGAACCATAATCAAAGCCAACGACTTTGTGGACACCTTGAACAATTAAGCGTTGTGGATTATTTTTGATAGCAAGTACACCTTTGTATCGTAGCATGTCATTGCCGTATTGCTCGACTAAATTTTCCATAAAAGAACCAATTTTTTTGATATCAAGCTCACCTGCTTCAAAAAGATAAGAGCAAATATCATCATTCCATGATTGAGTTTGCTTTTGTCGAGGCAGAACAGTGAAATCG
Source organism: Gilliamella sp. B2969 (assembly GCF_026536195.1). NCBI lineage: Bacteria > Pseudomonadati > Pseudomonadota > Gammaproteobacteria > Orbales > Orbaceae > Gilliamella > Gilliamella sp. B2969. Next base: position 7,511 of record NZ_JAFNOP010000016.1, on the reverse strand, counting down.
GCCATAAATTTTTTGGCGGGATTAATGACAAAATAGCCTTTATGAATACTTAGATCATCCGTTAGATCAAAAGCATGTATATCAATCCACTGCGATTTAGGTATTTGCCCGTTTACGGCTTCAATGATTGTGGCTTTATGGTTGATGTTGTTAATTCGATTAATCACTTTTAATTTTTCTGAATTACTAATGCAGTCAGTTTTAGTCACAATAATGCGATCTGCAAACCCAATTTGTGAAAGCGTGACGCGATGCTCATCAAGATGCTGTAAGATATGCTGGGCATCGACTAAAGTAATAATTGCATCAAGTTGAAAGCTTTGACGAATCAAATCATCAATAAAAAATAGTTGAATAATTGGTGCAGGATCGGCAAGTCCAGTTGTTTCAATTATTAATCGATCAAATAATAACTCTCCTGCTATGCGCTGATCGTGTAATTGGTATAAGGCATCGGTTAGCTCTCCTTGTACTGTACAACAGATGCATCCATTAGTCATTTCAACAATTTTAATGTCGGTTGTTACATTTAGCAGATGGCTATCAACGTTTATCGGGCCAAACTCATTTTCGATAATAATTATTTTTTCGTTAGGATTCTGTGCTAACAAATGATTAATTAATGTGGTTTTACCTGAACCTAAAAATCCAGTTAATAAAGTGACAGGTATTGATGGGGAACTGGTTTGTATTGTCATTTCTTCATTCTTTACTATTTAGCAACTAGCAACATTTGAATCCGCCTTTACCACCGTAACGTGCATCTTGCCTTTCTTTAAAAAACTCTTCATAAGTCATAGGCGTTTGTTCTGGGTGGGTAAGTTTCATATGTTGAACATAAGTATCATAATCTGGAATACCGACCATAAGTTTAGCTGCTTGGCCTAGATATTTTCCTGCTTTGGCGATTGAATCAAACATATTTTATCTCTTATTAGCTAAAGATATTGATAAGTAGATCTTATTTCTTCATTATAATCTGTGACACATAAATCACGAATTACTGTTGATTCACTATAAAGTGCTAATTTGTTTGAGTCAATTGCTGATTAATACTAATTTATACAATGCTATAAAAGCTTAAAAGCAATTTTAATTTTGATTGATTAAATTCAAGTGGTGATGTTTTAAAAAAGGTTTCAATAAATTGATTTATCTATGAGTAAATAACTTTTATAATATCGGGCAATTTAATTCTAATAAGAGTCTATAATGGAAAAGTTTCACCTTACTGGTCCAACTTCTTTAAATGGTGAAGTTGTGATTTCTGGGGCTAAAAATGCAGCCCTACCTATTTTATTTGCTGCAATTTTAGCTGAAAAACCCGTCGAAATTCAAAATATTCCTAAGTTAAAAGATATTGATACAACGTTAGAATTACTCAGTCAGTTAGGTGTGAAATGTACCCGCAATGGCTCGATTCATTTAGATGCAGGGCAAGTTAATAATTATTGCGCACCTTATGAGCTAGTCAAAACTATGCGCGCATCCATTTGGGCATTAGGCCCATTAGTTGCTCGATTTGGTCATGGTCAAGTATCTTTACCTGGGGGATGTGCTATTGGTGCTCGACCTGTTGATTTACATATTATTGGCTTGCAACAACTAGGGGCAACAATTTCTCTTGACGAGGGTTATGTTAAAGCAACTGTCGATGGTCGATTAAAAGGCGCACATATTGTAATGGATAAAGTTAGTGTTGGTGCTACTGTGACTATTATGTCAGCAGCAACATTAGCGGAAGGGAAAACGATAATCGAAAATGCTGCCTGTGAGCCTGAAATTGTTGATACTGCTAAATTTTTAAATACGTTAGGTGCTAAAATCTCGGGTGCTGGTACCGTGCGTATTGAGATAGAAGGCGTAGAGCGATTAGGCGGCGGCGTACATGAAGTGGTTTCAGATCGCATCGAAACCGGTACCTTTTTGGTTGCAGCAGCGATATCAAAAGGTAAAATTACCTGTCGTAAAACAGATCCAAAATTGCTCGATGCTGTATTATCTAAACTAAAAGAAGCGGGCGCTGATATCCAAACTGGCGATGACTGGATTTGTCTAGATATGCAAGGTAAACAGCTTAATGCAGTTAATATCCATACTGCTCCTTATCCTGGGTTTCCAACTGATATGCAAGCTCAATTCTCTTTACTTAATATGGTTGCTCAAGGTACAGGAATTATTAAAGAAACAATTTTTGAAAATCGATTTATGCATGTTCCTGAACTTATTCGAATGGGGGCTAGAGCCGAGATTGAAGGTAACACTTTAATCACGCATGGAGTTGATAAACTAAGTGGTGCCCAAGTTATGGCAACTGATTTACGCGCTTCAGCTAGTTTGGTTTTAGCCGGTTGTATTGCTGAAGGTTCGACATTGGTTGATCGTATTTATCACATAGATCGTGGTTATGATAATATTGAAGATAAGCTTAGAAAATTAGGCGCTAATATTGAAAGAATTAAGTAGTTTTTAACTTAAAATACTTGTAAATACAACGTAAGGTGATAAAGGAGTGTAATCGTGACAAAACAAGCTTTGGTCTGTTTATCAAATGGTTGTGAAGAAACAGAAGCTGTAACAACAATTGACCTTTTAACCCGAGCGGGTATTAATGTTGCCACCGCAAGTATTTCGCAGGATAGAGAAGTGCATTGCTCAAGAGGGGTGACTATTTTAGCTCAAAAAACTTGGCTTGAAGTTAAAGAACTTAATTTTGATGTTGTTATTTTACCTGGTGGATTAAAAGGCGCAGAAAATTTTCGTGATTGTCCTGCGCTTATTGAAAAACTACAGCAAACCCATCAAGCTGGAAATATCGTTGCTGCAATCTGTGCTTCACCAGCAATGGTTTTACAGCATCATCATTTATTTCCTAACGCTTATATGACTGGGTACCCAACAACGAAAGATGCCTTTCAACTTTGGAAAGATGAAAGAGTTTATTTTGATCAAAAAAATAACGTGATTACCAGTCAAGGTCCTGCCACATCGATTGATTTTGCGCTAAAAATTATTGATGTTTTACTCGGTCGTAAAAAAGCCGCTGAAGTTGCACAGCAACTTGTTCTACCATCAGGTATTGAATGCTATCAATAGGTATCAAATGTCAAATTCACATTTGTATGAAAAGTTAGTAAAACGCGCGACACTTAGTGCTGTTTTAATTTCTATTGTTTTGATCATAATAAAACTGCTAACTTGTTGGCTTACAGGATCAATAAGTTTGTTGGCATCTTTATTAGATTCAAGTATTGATTTGCTTGCTTCAGGATTGAATTTTTTTTTGGTTCGTTATGCGTTAAAGCCGGCAGATGATGATCATACTTTTGGACATGGTAAAGCTGAATCACTAGCTGCTTTAGCACAAAGTACTTTTATTATAGGGTCGGCAACAATTGTATTGTTGTCGAGTGTAAAATCAGTTATTTCGCCTAGTGAAATTCAGGTTCCTTTACTCGGTATCATTATCTCAATTATATCGACTGTCATAACTGCATTTTTAGTCTTATATCAAAAGTACGTCATAAAATTGACAAGAAGTAAAGCAATTGAAGCTGATATGTTGCATTATTCTTCGGATATGTTAATGAATATTGCTGTCATATTTGCCTTAGCTTTAAGTTGGTATGGCGTGGCTTATGCTGATGCTTTTTTTGCTTTCTTTATTGCTTTATATATTTGCTATAGCGCTTATCAAATAGCTTATAATGCTATTCAAGATTTACTTGATCGCGCTTTACCGGATAGTGATAATGTCAAAATTGCTGAAATTATTGCTGCCTATCCCGATGTGCGTGGTTTTCATGATCTTAAAACCAGACAAGCCGGACCATTAAAATTTATTCAATTACATCTTGAGCTAGATGATGATATGCCTTTAATTCAAGCCCATGCTATTGCCGATAGTGTTGAAAAACGTATTTCAGAAGAGTTCTCACCGGCAACTGTTATTATCCATCAAGATCCTATTTCTGTTGTACCTATCGAAATGATGCAGTAGACAATTTCAGCAAAATAGCTTTTATCATCTATTGTTAGATATCTGTTTAAACTCTATAATAGTTAAAATTTAATTAGTTGGAGTTATTTTGTATGATAAAAAAAATAGGTATTTTAACGAGTGGTGGTGATGCTCCGGGAATGAATGCTGCTATTCGAGGAGTAGTTAGAACTGCGTTAACAGAAGGTTTAGATGTTTATGGTGTTTATGATGGTTATTTAGGGCTGTGTGAGGATCGCATATCTCAACTTGATCGTTATAGTGTTTCCGATATTATCACTCGTGGCGGTACTTTCTTGGGTTCGGCTAGATTTCCTGAGTTTAAAGATAAAGAAGTTAGAAAAAAAGGTATCGAGAATTTAAAAAAACACGGTATTGATGCATTAGTAGTTATTGGTGGTGATGGTTCTTATATGGGCGCCATGCGTTTAACCGAAGAAGGTTTTCCATGTATCGGTTTACCGGGTACTATCGATAACGATATTCGTGGTACTGATTATACTATTGGTTATTTCACTGCGTTAAGTACAGCGGTTGAAGCTATTGATAGACTGCGTGACACTTGTTCATCACATCATCGAATTTCAGTTATTGAAATCATGGGGCGCGATTGTGGTGATCTAACCTTAAATGCAGCGGTAGCTGGCGGGTGTGAGTTCATGATCATTCCTGAGGTTTCTTATACTAAAGAAGATTTGATTGAAGAAATTAAATTAGGCTTTGCTAAAGGTAAGAGACATGCCATTGTCACTGTCACTGAGCATATGTGTGATGTTAATCAGCTAGCTAAAGACATTGAAGATGCGGTAGATCATGAAACTCGTGCTACTGTTTTAGGACATGTGCAACGTGGTGGAAGTCCTGTTCCTTATGATCGTATACTTGGCTCACGTATGGGTGCATATGCCGTTCAATTACTTCTAGAAGGGCATGCAGGTAGAAGTGTCGGTGTGCAAAATGGTAAGTTAGTTCATCATGATATTATTGATGCAATTAACAATATGAAACGACCATTTGATATGGATCTTTATAATACAGCAAAACGTCTTTTCTAGCGGTGAGTTTGATCCCGCACGATTAATAGTGTTATGAAAATAAAACAATTTAGGTGAATGCTTATTGGTAATAATTTAACCAAATAAGTATTCACTTTTTTCATTGAAGTTCTTAGTTATCAGCTGATAAAATTAAGTTAGTTCGTTATTCTTAAATAATAGTCTTTACAAAAGTGCAAATTAACTGGTTTATGCACCACTTTAGTCATTAGCATTGATAAATGCTTCAATAAAGTTTCATTTCATTATTATTATCAATTATAAGTAATTAATTATTGAAGAGGGGAGATAAATAATGGCATTAAATTATTTAGAAGATCATGAGCGTTTCTATGTTTGTGATGCTAACAATAAGCAAATAGCAGAAATGACGTTTACTAGAGTTGGTCAAAATAAAGCAACAATTAATCATACTTATATTGATCCTGAATATCGTGGCAAAGGGATTGCAGATAAATTATTAAATTTGGTTGTGACCAAATTGCAACAAGAACAACGTGAAATTATTCCTATCTGTTCTTATGCAGCTAAAAAATTGATGAAATAATACTGGAACCATATTCAAATAAACTAAAAAATTTGAATCAAATACTGTCAAGTTTTATTTTGATTATTATTTTTTACAAATTTAATTATAGTTAAGTGAATATGTGCTAATGTATAGCAATTTCCTAAACGTAGAATTTCGATATTTAAGATGGAATCTGCAAAATCACAAAAAATTCACTCAATCCACGTTTTACGTGGTGTTGCTATTATCATGATTGTTTTTAGCCACTGTTTAGGTGTGTTTAAAAATAGTAATTTAATTGCAAACAGTTACTTATTTTCTTTTTTAAATCTATTTGCCTTTAATTTCACAACATTTTTTGTACTCATTGCCGGATTTTTATTTCAACATTTGACTTATAAATTTAATACTAAAACTTACTATTTATCGAAATTTAAAACAGTAGTATGCCCATATATTTCAGTCTCTATTTTTTGTTTTCTGTTTTTTCATTATCAATATTTATCTGATTTACCGTGGATTTCATCAACAGAGCCTAGCATATTAAGCACAATAACTAAAATGATGTTGACTGGAACACAGTTATTACCGTTATGGTTTATGCCAATGATTATTATTATTTATTTAATGGCTCCTTTATTGTATATGTGGTCACATAAAAATTTAATTGTTGCTGGTTTAATGTCTATGTTTTGGGTCGTGATTTTTACCAAACCTGATTTTACTCAGCCTATTTTAAATTTATTGCATTATGGTCCGGTTTATCTAATTGGTATGATGATTAAGCAAAATTATCAAACTATTATGAAGGCAGTGAAAGATAACATATTTTTGTTTATATCCTTTTTCTGTTTATGCTTTTTTGTGCCCTTTGCTTATCGATATATTAGCCAATTGGGTATTGAAAATCTTTATTTTGATACATTGCAAAAAATTATTTTATTCATATTAGCGCTCTATTTATTGGATCCACTAAATCATAAAAACAACGATGGTCGAGTTTATAAATTTTTCTCTTACATGGCTAATATCAGCTTTCCAATTTATTTTATACATGAAATTATCGTATTAGAACTTGAGCAGCAAGTGATTAGTTCAGCTATAGGAGATGTCATTAAAACTGATAATGGTCAACTCGCATCATTAGGTGCAATTAGCTTTTTAGTATTAACATTATCTATTAGTATTGTTATAGCTAATGCAATAAAATTTATCTTCAAAGATAAAGCTAAATTTTTTATTGGGGGAAGTCGCTAATCCTCAATTATTCGCATTGAAATTCAGCGCTTATGAGATATTTGTTATTATTTGACGGCACAGTAAGTGCTTTGCAATCAGAAACATAAATAGCTTTTTTGGTTAATTGAATACTATTTTCATACTGGCAAACGAAGTAAATCCAATCATTAAATCCCTGATTATAAGAATTCAAATCTTTCCAATGATAGTTTTTATTGCCCTTGTTTTCAGAGGGTATGGGTTTATCATTATTATAAAGATTAATGCTAGTTAGATGTGCTTTTGGTTTAGTAAAAGCATTCACATCGATATTAAAAGGTAAAGGACGATTATGCTCTAATACAACTGAATCAATATAAACCACTTCAGGACAATCAAATACCATTTCATCAGCATAACTATTGAACGTAAAAAGTAGACCAGTAGTTAATAATACAAACTTCTTCATTGTTTAACCCAATATCTTATTAAGCTTTCTATTATTATCAGATAATACGAGGATATTAATTCCTGTTCAAGTTAATAAACTAATATTAAAGTAATAAATTATTTTTTAATAAACATTATTAATGTTTATTTATTTTACGATAATTGTCTATACAACAATTAAATTGAGCAAATAAAACACAAACAGAAAAAAAATAGCAATAAACACTTGCAGGAATTTTTTAAGTGCCTATAATGCGCATCCACTGACACGGCGTTA
>NZ_JAFNOP010000015.1:0-44034 GCF_026536195.1 Gilliamella sp. B2969 | reverse complement strand
CGTCTCGCAAGTGCCCACACAGATTGTCTGTTTCTTCTTTTTAAAGAGCTGACAGCGTTAAATTTAACTAAACATTTTGTTGTTTCAGTTTGCTGTCTCAAGGGCTGCGTATACTACGCTACACCTTTTTATTCGTCAAGATCTTTTTTCAATATTTTTGATCTTGCTCTCTAACACGTTCTTCGTTTGTTTTTCACTAACGCCGTGTCAGTGGATGCGCATTATAGGCACTTAAAAAATTCCTGCAAGTGTTTATTGCTATTTTTTTTCTGTTTGTGTTTTTTTTACTCATGGCGCTGTGAAAATAAACTAATTCTATACAAATTTTACAAACTTTCTTTATTTACTATTGATTATATAATTATAATTTTTCTATTTCAGTCTAACTTTTCAAGCATATTTTATATGCCTTTTACTTTTGCACATCCTGCAATTGTTTTATCTTTTTACAAAAAACCTCAATTTTTTCTATGACAGCCATAATTATAGGTAGTATGTCATCTGATTTTGAATATTTTCTTAGAATGAAAATAAAAAGTGATATGAGCCATACTTTAATTATGGTATTTTTTATTTTGATCTACCAATAACAATAATTGTTGCTTTTATCTTTCACTTTATTATTCGTAATGAATTAATCAAAAATTTGCCGCATTTTCTATATAAATGATTTACTCATCATCTAAATTTTAATTGGCGTGAATATTGCTACCATCATTGGTTTATTGTCTTAACTTCTGTATTAATAGGTGCACTATCTCATGTGGGTTTGGATAGTTTTACTCACTTGACTGGCTTTTTTGTGAAACACTTTCCTTTTTTACGACAGATAATTTCACTAAAAAATACAGATATTCCAATCTATTAATTATTGCAACATAAAAGTGCTCTGATCGGATTAAGCTTAATATGCCTCTTTATTCTTAGGTTACCTGTCTTGATTGATAAGAAAAATAAAATTAGCTTCCTATATTTGGGTTCAGTATTTTTGATTTTTTTAAATTGTTTTTCTCTTTTTTCCATCAATACTATTCATTGCTTTGCTCAAAGTGCGGTGAATTTTATCAATGCGCTATTTTTGGGATTAATTTTATCACCGCTTATCGTGAAAATTATACGGCATTAATTTTAAACACCGTATTAGGATAGTATTTTTAGATAATTATGATTCTGCTTTTATTTTATTGGGTAAATCAGCCAAGCTGTCAATTACCCAATCAGCTTGTGCTAATGCTTCTTCAGTAATAGCATCACCGGTTTTGACTAAAACTGTTTTTTTAACGCCTGCCTTTTTACCCGACAATAAATCAGATACTCTGTCCCCAACCATATATGAACTTGCAATATCGATATTTAATTCCTTGGCTGCCGTTTGAATCATACCAGGACTCGGCTTACGACATTCACATTTATCAATCAATGGATCGTGAGGACAATAATAGATTCCATCCAAATCTACACCACGATCTTGTAATGACCAATCCATCCATTCTGTTAATGTATTAAACTGTTCTTCCGTAAAGATATTTCTAGCTATACCTGATTGATTGGTCGTAATCACCAACAAAAAACCCATTTTTTTGAGCTCTTGCATGGCCTCTATAACTCCATCAATAAAATCAAATTTATCAATGGTATGAACATAATTATAATCGACATTAATGGTACCATCTCGATCCATAAAAATAGCAGGTTTCATGTTTACTTTTTTCCTTTTACTTAGGCTTTACACCAATGCATATAGCATATTATTGATTGACTTAGATGTCTAGACGTCTTAATATTCAGCTATCTACCCTTTGTCTATATATATTATGATACAATTACAGCATATTTCGAAAATATTTGAGCATAATAAGACCCCAATTCATGCTTTAAACGATATTTCCCTTCATGTTCCGCAAGGGCAAATCTATGGCGTTATTGGCAAATCAGGAGCGGGGAAAAGTACACTTATTCGATGCGTAAACCTACTCGAAAAACCGACTAGTGGTAAAATATTTTTTGATAATCAAGAAATTACTCACCTTTCTAACCGTAAGCTAATTGAAGTACGTCGAAAAATCAGTATGATTTTTCAGCACTTCAACCTGCTTTCTTCACGTACCGTTTTTGATAATATTGCTTTTCCATTAGAACTAAATAAAACACCAAAAGCGCAAATAAAGCAAAAAGTGACCGAACTGATTGAATTAGTCGGATTAAGCGAGAAAGCTCATGTCTATCCGGCTAATTTGTCTGGTGGACAAAAACAACGCGTTGCTATTGCTAGAGCGTTAGCCAGTGATCCAAAGGTATTACTATGTGATGAAGCAACTAGCGCATTAGATCCAGAAACAACACGCTCAATTTTAGCTTTATTAAAAGATATCAACCAAAAACTCGGTTTAACCATCTTATTAATCACTCATGAAATGGATGTGGTAAAACAAATTTGTGATCAAGTTGCCGTTATCAGTAATGGTAAATTAGTAGAACAATCATCGGTTGGTGAAATGTTTTCACATGCTAAAACTGATATTGCAAGGCAATTTATACAATCAACTTTACACTTAACTATCCCTGAGGACTATTTAGCAAGGCTATCACCTGAATATAAAGAAGGTTTAAATCCATTAGTAAGTTTAGAATTTACTGGTGTTTCAGTTGATTTGCCACTGTTATCACAAATTGCTAAAGAATTTGATATTGATAGTAACATTATCAGTGCTCAAATGGATTATGCTGGCGGTGTTAAGTTTGGATTAATGTTGACAGAAATGAAAGGGAAACCGAAAAGCACAGCATCAGCAATACAATTTTTAGAGAACAATAACACCAAAGTAGAGGTGCTCGGTTATGTTTAATTTTATTCCTTCGTTTAAACCTTTTGAATCATTATTTCGATTTTTAGCTGAACACGATTTTTGGGCAAACTTTGTGACTTTTTGCTCTTCTTTTAATGGCTTTAATGAAGCCATGTTATTCAAAATGGCACAAGCGACCGATGAAACCCTATACATGGTTATTTTGTCAGGTTTTTGGGGAACAGTGATTGGCTTACCAATAGGCATATTACTTTATACCACACGCAAAGGGCAAATTTTAGATTGTTACTTAGCAAATAACGCTCTTTCATTCATTACTAATGTATTTCGTTCCATACCATTTATTATTTTGATTGTCTGGATTATTCCTTTCACGACATTTCTTATGGGAACTTTTATTGGTAAACAAGCAGCAGTCGTACCACTGAGTATTGGTGTGTCACCTCTAATTGCACGAATGATCGAAAATGCCTTATTAGATGTACCAAAAGGATTAATCGAAGCAGCACGTTCAATGGGGGCAACACCACTACAAATAATTTATAAAGTTTTATTACCCGAATCATTACCTGTCATTGTTAATAGTATGACAATTACATTAATTACCCTAACTGGCTATATTGCTATGGCCGGTGCGGTTGGTGCAGGGGGACTAGGTCAACTAGCAATACAATATGGTTACAATGGTTATAAGCCTGCTATAATGAACACGGTTTTGATAATATTAATTATTATCGTATTTATTATTCAATTTATTGGCAATGCTATTGTAAAACGTGTTACTCATCATTAATTTTGGAGAAAATTATGTCTATTAAGAAGCTAGCACTTATCACTACTTTGGTGAGTGCATTTTTTTTAACGGGTTGTGATAATAAACAATCAAAAACAGAAGAAACTAAACCGGCAGAGCCTGTAAAAACTAACACGATTAAAGTTGGTGTGATTTCAGGCCCAGAACAAGAAGTTGCAGAAGTTGCTAAACAACAAGCTAAAGATCTTTATAACTTGGATGTAGAACTGGTTATTTTTAATGACTATGTCACGCCAAACCAAGCACTAAATGATGGCTTAATTGATGTTAACGCATTCCAACATAAACCTTATTTAGATGAACAAATGAAAGAACGTGGTTATAAATTAGCAGTAGTCGGCAACTCATTTGTTTATCCAATTGCCAGCTATTCACATAAATTAAAACCAATTGATAAATCAGCTGAAACTGGTGCCGGTGTGAAAGTAACCTCACCGCGTGACGAAACCTTCTTTATTCCAGCTAGCTCAACAATAGCCATTCCTAACGATCCAACTAATTTAGGCCGTGCATTATTGTTATTACAACATGAAGGCATGATTACGGTGGATAAATCAAAAGGATTACTACCAACAGTACTTGATATTACTAGCAACCCGTATAATTATAAAATTGTTGAACTTGAAGCACCAATGTTACCGCGTTCATTAGATGATGCACAAGTTGACCTTGCCATTATTAATAATGCTTTTGCAGGACAAGCTAATTTAACACCAAGCAAAGATGGTATTTTTGTTGAAGATAAAGAATCACCTTATGTAAATATCATCGTATCACGTGAAGTAGATAAAGATAATGACAATGTCAAAAACTTTGTTAAAGCTTACCAAACAGATGCCGTAGCCCAAAAGGCTAATCAAGTGTTTAATGGCGGCGCAATTCGTGGTTGGTAAAATCATAGCTAAAATATTATGATGTTTTTCCACCGGCTTAACGTCGGTGGATGTTTTTAATATGTCATAATAACTATTTTATAATGTATTTTATTCATGAGTTTTACCTGTTAACTCAATTAATATGAAACAAATAATCAACCCAATAGGCATTATCCATTCACCTTATAGTGAAAAATTTGCTGTACCTCGGCAACCTAATTTAGTGACTGAAGGTCAAGGTGAACTGCATTTGTTACCACCTTACAATAACCCTGATGCAATTAAAGGATTAGAACAGTTTTCTCATCTTTGGCTTTTATTTCAATTTCATCAAATTGAATTAGACAAATGGCGTTTAACAGTGCGCCCACCGCGTTTAGGCGGAAATAAAACGTTAGGGGTGTTTGCAACGCGTTCTCCATTTAGACCCAACCATATTGGTTTGTCAGCAGTAGCGTTGAAAGATATCGTTATAAAAAACAAACAAGTCATTTTAAAATTAGGTAGTGTTGATTTAGTAGATGGAACACCTGTTATCGATATCAAACCCTACTTACCTTATTGTGATAGTTATCCCGAGGCAATTGCCGGTTATGCACAATCGATGCCAGATAAAACGTTAACCGTTGAATTTTCACAACAAGCACTGCAATTACTTAAATCACATCAACTTACCTACCCTAATTTGGCAGCATTAATTACTCAAGTTATTGCTCAAGATCCAAGGCCAGCATATAAACAAAAAAGTTTGAAAGAGCAGGATTATGGATTTAGACTTTATCACTTTAATATTAAGTGTAGAATTTCTGATAAACATGCCATAGTTGAAGATATTGATATAGAAAAAAACAACAAAACATAAATCGCATTACTGCCGTTATTATTATAAATTCTATACTAGAAACACGTATAGTTTATTAAGTAAAAAATGTTCTTCCTAACTTATTGATATTAAAAACAATTAATAAGATATTTTTAGGTATTATTGTTATAAATAGTTTTGTAAAGATTCTTTACAAAAATATCTATCAAAACCGATAAAAGAAACTGACATATTTATACGAGTCTGGTAAATTAGCAGTGGGTTTAATTTCCCTATATTTCACCTTACCACTAAAATTTTAACAAATTTTAGTGGTCCTTTTAGAAAGAAAAATCAATGATAATTGGTATGCTGTTTAGCTCTGATTTGAGCAATATCAATCGTATCAAATATGTAATGTTTCCCACAATAATCACAATGAATATCAATTTTGCCACCATCTTCGTTTAGCATCTGATCTATTTCATTGGCAGGCAAAGTCATTAAGCTATCTTCACAACGTTCACGAGAACAACCACATTTAAATGTCACGTTATGAGTCTCAAATAATCGAACTTGCTCTTGATTATATAAACGATATAAAATTTCTTCAGTAGACAGTTCAAATAACTCATCACTAGTAATCGTTTGAGTTAAGGTACATAGATGCTCGAAAGAATCAGATGTATTTTCATTTCCTGGCAATATCTGCAATAAAATACCAGCAGCAACAGGTTTATTATTATAAACGCCTGTTTTGACAAATAAACGTGTTGGTAACTGCTCAGACTGCATGAAATAGTTTTCAATACAACCAATAAGCGTATCGCTTTCTAATCCTACAATACCTTGATAACGTTCACCATTTTTGGGTGTAATGGTAATAACAATATAACCATTACCAACCATTTCTTTAAGTGTTGCATTATTGGCAATATCCGACTTTACACGCGCAACTCCTCGAAGTTGTTGCTGATCATTACCATTTACAACCGCTAAAGATAAAGGACCATCACCTTGTAATTGTACAGCGATATCACCCTCAAATTTTAGTGTAGCTGTTAACAAACTGGTTATCACCAGTAATTCACCTAAGACTTTTTGTACAGCAACGGGATAAGTGTGATTATCTAAAATTGCCTGGTATGTCTGTTCAAGATGGGTGATTTCACCTCGAATAGCGTGATTATCAAATAAAAATCGATTAAGAGTATCCATATTAGTTATTTTCGCCTAGTTGTCTATCATATTTAAATTTAATCAAGTTACGTCGCTCTTTTTTATCCGGTTTCCGATCCGGATGTGGCATAGTTAATGCGTTAAGTTTACGTGCTTGTGCTATGGTTTCGCGTTTAGTAATACTTTCTTGCGTTTCTTGATAAAGTAATTGTGCCTCTGTAGCAGATCTACGCTGTTCAGTAATGGCTAATACTTGGATGGTCTTTTGATCAGAACCTTGTCGAAGAGTTAAAATTGCACCCACTTCAATAATTTTACTTGGTTTAGTGCGCTGTCCATTATAATGAACTTTACCACCGTCAACCATTTCTCGAGCTAATGAACGAGTTTTATAAAACCTTGCAGCCCACAACCATTTATCTAATCTAACTGGATTCATTACATCCTCATATACATTTTTCATCAAGTCAATCTGATACTAAACACTAGTCAGATATCAAATATCTTTACAGGGTATATAAGGATGTTTTTACTTAAATCAATATTATGGATTAATAATAAACTCGTTTTCATTAGACAATAGAGTGCCAGATAATTTAAATGGTGAAATACTACCGTGTAAATCTGCACTATAATTAATGGATTTAGGTGGTTCTTCTATTAATTTCCACTCTTTTAATAGTAAACTGGAGATATTATAGGCAGTTAAATGTAACGAGACAAATTCAGTTTGCGTTGGATCTATTGTCGCTATTGCTTCAACCATACCGCCACTCACTAACGAACTAAAACTGACTAAAGTTTGATTTTGAGCATCAAATTTAACAACAAGATCGGGATATTTAATATCAATTTCATTAATAGAGCCCAGTTCAGCTTTACAAAATAAGGTTCCAGCATAAATACCTAATTTTCTATCTTGAACTAAGACTACATTAGAGCCTGACATTTCAAAATTGATAAAAACAAATGGAAAATCTGAATTTTTATCAATTAACATACCAGGTAAAATGGTTAATTGATCCACTTCTACTCGGCTAAATAGATCGGGTAATAAAAATCCGTCTGATTTTGGCGGTACTTGGTAATTGACCCCAGCTAATAATAATTTTTCTAAATGTAAGGCGTTATTACTCCAACTACCAGTAAAATCAAGATTACCTTCATTCCAATTTGCCATCGCTTTTTGAATTTCAACTTGATTATTTTTAAACTGTAATTGTAACAATGCCGATGAAAATACCTCATCATGCCAAACTACACTCTCTGCACTCAAAGTAACATCACTATCATCTACTATCCATTGTTGATCATAGCGTAGGTTAGTTGCATCAATATTCCCTTTATCAATAGTTAACCCTGGAATTTGAATACTACTATCGAACATAGTTAATTGGCGAATAACTAACTTAGGCAGTATTGTAGAATAGTGGTCATCCATCGATTTAAAATGAATCTTATTAATCTTCAACTGTTCAATATCCCAGCTATTATCCGCCATTATTTTCAATTTACTAACAAAAAAACCATTATCAACATTACCACCTAAATTGGTAACAGTAATAATATTATTTCGATGAAAGCCTTGAATAAGTACCTTATCCATTGTCTGTTGATTTAACATAACTTGCTGTGCCGTCAAATCAAACTGATAGTCTCCCTCACCTTGCGAATTAAATGATTTAATGCCACCATTTAACTGGTTTAATGATAATTTATCTTGGTTATTATTAAGGGGAATATTGATTTTGGTATCCACTAATTTTAGCGTGTTTGCAGTAAAATTATAATCTTTAGCTGTTTGTGAATAATCAATCACACCTTCAAAAACAGTAATATAATTGAAATGATTTAACTGCCATAGGTTATCTTTATCAAATCCAACAACTAATTTTGGAACATTAACCAATTGCTGCTTTTCATTACTAATCACAACATCATCAAAAGACAGCTCATAAAAATTTGAAAATGAATGACTTACCTTGCCAATAGAAATAGTATAAGGACTTAATTTAGATAATTGTTGCCCAATTAAATTCGCACCAAAAGAAGTCTGCATTAAGAAATAAGGTAATAACAACACAAACCAAATAATAGACAAGACAATAATTATAGATAATCTTAATCGTCGCATAACATAAATAGACTAAATGGTTAATTAAAATATTAATAATTACATTACGATAACCGATTTTAGCCAAAATAGCACCTGATTTCGATATAAATGATTTGTGGTCAGATCGGTTTTACAGTTAATATATAGCGATAGACATTGGTGTCTTTTAAAATAACATATACAACTACAATCACCACCTGCCACGCTTTTGATTAAGCGTTGGGCTTGTTATTTTTTTTATTATCAGTAAAACGGGAGAGCAAAGATGAAACAAATCCCAATGACGGTAAAGGGAGCCGAATTATTACGCGCGGAATTGGAAGAGCTGAAAAATGTTAAACGACCACAAATTACAGCAGCTATAGCCGAAGCAAGAGCGCACGGGGATTTAAAAGAAAACGCCGAATACCATGCAGCCAGAGAACAACAAGGCTTTTGTGAAGGACGTATTCAAGAAATTGAAGGCAAGTTATCACAAGCACAAATTATTGATATTACCAAAGTGAAAAACACCGGACGTATAATTTTTGGTGCCACAGTAACAGTAATCAATGTTGATACCGACGAAGAAACAACTTATCGCATTGTCGGTGATGATGAAGCTGACTATAGGCAAAATCTGATTTCGGTCAACTCACCTATTGCCAGAGGTTTAATTGGCAAAGAAGATGGTGACACAGTCCAAATTAAAACACCAGGCGGTGATGTAGAATTTGATATAGTAAAAGTTGAATATATCTAATATCAAAAAAACATAAAAGTTAACAATAAAAACAGGGCTTACTGCCCTGTTTTTATTTTATTTAGGTAAAGTGATTTTCTTTTCATCACTTGGTCTAAAAATGGTAAAAATAGACCCGACTTGTTGTACAGCTAGTGCTTTGGTTTCACGAATAATTGCATCGCAAATTAATTTTTTACTGTCACGATCTTCAGCTGATACTTTAATCTTAATTAATTCATGAAAATTTAAAGCGCTTTCAATTTCAGCAAGAACACCTTCGGTAAACCCATTAGCACCAATCATCACAACAGGTTTTAAATGATGGGATTCACTTTTTAAGTACTGTTTTTGTTTATTTGATAAATTCATTAATTTTTTATCACATTAAGTTGTAATTTTGCTATTCTACCCTTATATATATGAGTAATCAATTGAAGAAACCTTCTTACACTAAGGATTTATTAGCGGTGAGTAATAAAAAACGCTCGGCAAGTTCGACACGCTGGCTTAATGAACATTTCAAAGATCGCTTTGTACAACAAGCCCAAAAAAAGGGATTACGATCTCGGGCATGGTTCAAATTAGAAGAAATTCAAAAAAGTGACAAACTATTTAAACCCGGGATAACCGTTGTTGATTTAGGTGCAGCACCTGGTGGTTGGTCACAATACGTAGCATCTTTAATTGGTAATAAAGGTCGCATTATTGCATGTGATTTATTACCCATGGATCCGATTGTTGGCGTTGATTTTTTGCAAGGTGATTTTCGTGATGAAGCAGTATTAAAAGCACTGCTTGAACGCGTTGGTGATCAAAAAGTTCAAGTTGTGATGTCAGATATGGCCCCCAATATGAGTGGTCAACCCGCTGTTGATATTCCTAGAGCTATGTATTTAGTTGAACTCGCGCTTGATATGTGTCGAGACGTGCTTGCACCTAATGGTAATTTTATTGTCAAAGTATTCCAAGGTGAAGGTTTTGAAGAGTACCTAAAACAGGTACGCTCAATGTTTAAAACAGTCAAAATCCGTAAACCTGAAGCTTCACGGGCAAGATCCCGAGAAGTTTATATCGTTGCAATGGGTATGAAGTAGCCAGTTGTATAATTTTGTAGTACCATTGCTAAGTTAATTTTAGTCGTAACTGTTAATTTTTATGAGAGGTTTTTCTTTTGAACGACATGGTAAAGAATTTGCTGATCTGGGGAGTCATTGCGGTAGTATTGATTGCTGTATTTAATCAATTCAGCTCAATATCCAATAGTGGTCCTCAAGTCAATTATACCCAATTCAACTCAGACATCACCAGTGGCAAACTTCAAGAGGTGCATATTAACGGGCGTGAAATTGTTGCCACCACTAAAGGTAACGGCAGTTATGTCACCTATATCCCTTATTTTGATGAAAAATTAATGGATGATTTGGTATTAAACAAAGTTGCTGTTTATGGTAGCCCTGATGAAAAACCGAGTTTATTAGTTAATATTTTAATCTCTTGGTTTCCAATTATTCTATTAATTGGCTTCTGGATTTTTATCATGCGCCAAATGCAGGGTGGCGGCAAAGGCGGGCCAATGTCTGTTGGCAAAAGTAAAGCCAAAATGCTCACTCCAGATCAAGTCAAAACTAAGTTTACCGATGTTGCGGGTAGTGAAGAAGCGAAGCAAGAAGTCACCGAAGTCGTGGATTTTTTACGCGATCCTGGCAAATATCAAAAACTAGGTGGACGCATCCCAAAAGGGATTTTGATGGTTGGACCACCAGGTACTGGTAAAACGCTACTTGCCAAAGCTATCGCGGGTGAAGCCAATGTACCTTTCTTTAGTATATCGGGTTCTGACTTTGTCGAAATGTTTGTTGGTGTCGGTGCATCTCGTGTCCGCGATCTATTCGAACAAGCTCGTAAACATTCGCCTTGTATCATTTTTATTGACGAAATTGATGCTGTCGGGCGTAAACGTGGCGCAGGGTCAATGGGTGGGCATGACGAACGTGAACAAACCCTTAACCAAATGTTAGTTGAAATGGATGGTTTCGAAGCGAATAGTGGCATCATCATTATTGCGGCAACCAACCGTGTTGATATTTTAGATCCAGCATTACTTCGCCCAGGTCGTTTTGACCGCCAAGTACAAATTGGTTTACCGGACATGAAAGGCCGTGAACAAATTTTAGCCGTTCATGTACGTAAAGTTCCACTTGGTTCTGATGTCAATTTATCCGTTCTTGCACGTGGTACACCTGGTTATTCTGGCGCTGAACTAGCAAACCTTGTAAACGAAGCTGCACTATTTGCCGCTCGTCGTAATAAGCGCTTAGTCACCATGGACGAGTTTGAAGAAGCTAAAGATAAAATTAACATGGGTACTGAACGACGTTCATTAACCATGACCAAAGAACAGCTTATTTCTACTGCTTATCACGAAGCTGGTCATGCAATTATTGGTTATTTAATGCCTGATCATGATCCGATTCACAAAGTGACCATTATTCCACGTGGACGCGCATTAGGGGTTACGTTCTTTTTACCTGAAGGTGATCGCGTTAGTGAAAGCCGTGAAAAATTAGAGGGTGACATTGCAACACTTTATGGTGGTCGGCTTGCTGAAGAACTTATTTACGGTGTTGATAAAGTATCAACCGGTGCATCTAATGATATAAAAGTCGCGACGCAATACGCCAGAGCGATGGTTACTCAGTGGGGCTTTTCTGATCGCTTAGGTCCATTATTTTATGAAATGGATGATAACTCATCTTATGGTCGTCCTAAAGATATTTCAGATGAAACAGCACGTATCATTGATGAAGAAGTCAAAAAAATTATCGACCGTAATTTTGAACGGGCACGTAAAATACTGACTGAAAATATGGATGTACTTCACGCCATGAAAGATGCGTTAATGAAGTACGAAACTATTGGTGCTAAACAAGTTGCAGATTTAATTGCTCGTCGACCTATCACTGCGCCTGATGATTGGACAGAAAGTGACGAAAAAGCAGCAAATCAAATCCCAAATGAAGGAAGCGATATACCACCTCAATCAGAAAGTTAATTGACTTTAATAAAATATAACGCGCTACGGCGCGTTTTTTATCGATAATATTAAAATAACTCTCTTATAAATAGGGCAAGAATAACATCATAATCTGCATAAAATACATGCAACAATTGCGCTCAAGCGTTTTTAATATCGCATAAAAACATTATCAATAAAAATCGAATAAGGCTATAACCATGGAAATACGTTTTCAAAATCAAGTAATGGAGCTCTCTTATCCACAAGTGATGGGTATTGTAAATATGACACCAGATTCGTTTTCTGATGGCGGCAATTACAACAATCTTGATGATGCAATGCGTCGTGTCGATAACATGATCCAAGCCGGTGCCACATTCATTGATATTGGTGGAGAATCAACTCGACCAGGGGCGGCTGAAGTCTCGGTTGAAGAAGAACTCAATAGAGTGATTCCTTTAGTTGAAAAAGTTGCCCGTTATTTTGATGTTTGGATTTCGGTTGATACCTCAAAACCACAAGTCATAACCGAATCGGCAAAAGCAGGTGCACACTTAATCAATGATATCCGTGCACTAACCGAACCTGGCGCAATTGAAGCTGCGTCCCAAACAGGATTACCCGTTTGTATTATGCACATGCAAGGCGATCCAAAAACTATGCAAAATGCACCACATTATGAACAAGATATCTATCAAGTAGTGGATGACTTTTTTGCTCAACATATTGATCGTTGCATACAAGCAGGAATTGATCGACAAAAAATCATTCTCGATCCTGGCTTTGGTTTTGGTAAAACCTTGGCTCATAATTATCGACTCTTAGCAACATTAGAAAAATTCCACCATTTTGACCTCCCTTTATTGGTAGGCATGTCACGGAAATCCATGATTGGACAAGTATTAAATGTACCACCACAACAGCGTATGCTAGGTAGTGTAACTTGTGCTGTCATTGCTGCAATGAAAGGTGCACACATTATTCGTGTCCATGATGTTAAAGAGACATTTGATGCATTACGAATTGTACAAGCGACATTAGCGGAACAAAAATGAAAAATGTTTATTTTGTAGTAGATGTAAAATGTAAAATCAAGAGATTTTTGGGGGATGCAAAAACGCATCCATTTCCTTAAAATTTTTAATCACGGTTTAACTTCTTTTAAGAAGTTAAGAAATTTAAGAAACAAATTTGATTGATAAATAAAAACAATTTCCGACCAGAAGTTTATGGGAATATCCATATTTATGGATAAAAATCAAACAAACCACTCACTGCAAAAAATCCCGACAAAAACCAACAACCCTACAGAATTATTATTCATAAATGCTTTAAAACAGTTATTGCGTTGGCGTTGCTTGATTAATGTTTGTTGATAAATAAATAACATCGAGGCTAATGCTAACGCGCTATAGTATATAAACGATAAATGATTGATTAACCCAACAATCAATAAACAGATTATGGCGATCATTTGTAACACACCAATCATTAATTTGTCATAACAACCAAATAGAATTGCCGTTGATTTAATACCAATTTTTATATCATCATTTCGATCGACCATAGCATACTCAGTATCATAAGCGACTGTCCAGCTAATATTCGCTAAACAAAGTAACCAGCAAGTTAATGGAAATTGCTCAATGGTTGCCGCGTACACCATTGGAATGCTCCAACTAAATGCTAGCCCCAAAATAACTTGAGGAAGATGAGTATAACGCTTCATGAAAGGGTAAATCATAGCGGTTAATAAAGCAAAACAGGCAATTAACCAAGTCAATTTGTTTAAAGTTAGCAATAAACCAAGTGCTATTGCTAAAAGTAACACTAGTGTCCATAATGCATTTTTAGCAGTTAATGCACCCCGTGCCAATGGGCGATTCTGGGTTCGTTCGACATGTGCATCAAAATTACGATCGGCATAATCATTTACCACACAGCCAGCTGCACGCATAACAATTACCCCTAAAACAAACACTAATGAGGTATAAGTATAAGGCTGACCAGTCAGCCAAATTGCCCAAAGCGTGGGCCATAGTAATAATAAGGTACCAATTGGTCGGTCTAACCGCATCAGTTGTAAATAAGCTAACATAATTTGGGGTTTATCTGAAAAGTAATAGCAGGATTATACCGTTTCCCTTAAAAGCTGCAAAGTTGCGACAACGTCTATAAAACTTAAGCAAAGTAAAAAGTTAAAAGGAATTCAAAACCTACTATAACGTCGATAGCATTAACAAATATTGCTGAGCAATGACGGCTAACGATTGATAAAATTGGCTAATGTCATTATTTTTCAAGCATTCTAAATAGTTTGATGACCAGGTCAGTAAATGTTCATTAATTAATTGCTTGGCAATTGATATTTGATTTTTTTCGAGTAATAACGCAAATGCCATTAACATTAATCCAAACTGATCTTCCGGCTCATTCATACCGGTATTAAGAGTTATCCCGTGTTGCTGTAAAAACTGACGATAACGCTCTTGTGATTCGCCCATTAATAACTGTTCTTGATCTAAATAAACGGATCCCCAAGGGGGTGCAGGCATATCACCCTGCCCTTCAAATAACAACGAAAATTGATAATCAAGATCTGTATTACTTATCTCTGTCATTAATGTTTGGCATTGTAGACTAATTAATGATCGATTTTGCCAATCAATAAGTTTATCAATATGTAATAAAGGATTAATCAGTGGCTGTACAATCTGGCTATTTGGCGAATAATAAAAAAAAGCACCTAACACTTTTGCCACCGTTGCGCATACTAACTTATCCAAATTATTCTATCCCTTAATTATCGTTAGACGATTTTTTCATCTTGATGAGTAAAACTGTTTGTTACTTATTATAATGGAATTACCCATAAATTATAAAATACAATGCGCCCACAAATTTCAGCAACAAAAACACAAGTAAAAGCGATAATCGATAAGATCATTGCATAGTTTGCTCGCCAAATATTGATAATCACTAACAACAAAGCAACTAAGATTAAAGCACATTCACCAATCATCCAACCACTTTGCTGAGCGGTGAGTTCTGGCGTAATAGTTGCCATTAAATTAGCATAAGGTATTTTTAACAATACGATTAACAATCCAGCCATCAAAAAAACAACGCTGCCCAACCGTTTTAAACCTAACATAGCGCTTGCAATCCCACCTAAAGCAAACATAGCAGTATACATTTGCAAGGCAGTGTAATACGTGTCCCATGTTTTAACTGTTGGTAACATATAGGTTAAAACAATGGTCCAAACAAACACTAAGCTCAATAAAATCAAAACGGCTGATAGTAGGCCATTGACATAAGGAATCTTATTTACCTTCCAGCAAATAACTCTAAAGAATTTGAACTTATCGTCAGTTGGATAACACGAAAAATAATTTAATACTACTGAAGCAAAGGTGACACCAAATAATACGCCAAAGGTAAAAATTTCGTTACTCATCGGCGAGCGACCAATACCAAAAATCACATTTAAAGCGCGTAAAGGATGCCCTAAATGGAAAGAAGCAATGATCATGCCTATCGCCATAAAAATCAGGCTGATAACATTAATTTTTTGAATAATAGATAATTTATCTTTTGTATGATTAACTAGATAATATAAGCTACTTAAAAACACCATGCCAGCGGATAGTTGCCCAAACACCGTAAAAAACACTAGCGGTAATTCATGCATATTACACCTCCTCTGGATTGAGTATTTTACCCAAAGTATCACCCGAAGCTTTAGCTTGGGCATGTGGTTTAATCACGATATTAGGTTTTGTTAACTGAGCATCAGGTAATGGAGCAATATTACGTTCTTCACCATAGCGCTCACGTAATTTATCGATTTGGTCAAAATCTAATGCACGTTGTGGACAAGACTCTACACATACTGGTTTTAGCCCCTCGGCCACACGTTCATAACAACCATCACATTTTGACATCACCCGTTTTTGGTGATCATACTGAGGTGCACCATATGGACAGCGCATTTCACAATAGCGGCACCCTATGCACACATCTTGATTAACCACAACTAAACCATCTTCCTTGCGTTTATGCATCGCACCGGTTGGGCAACCTTGCACGCAAGTTGGTTGCTCACAATGATTACATGAGATGGATAAATAATAGGTAAAAGTATCATTTTGCCAAATACCATCAACTTGCTGCCATGAACCACCGCCATATTCATATACGCGGCGATAATGAACACCGAGCGCATTATCTTTTTCATCTTTACAACTTAATTGGCAGGTTTTACAGCCAGTACACTTGGCCGAGTTAATATAAAATCCAAATTGCATTTTGCTCATCCCCCTATTACCTATGATGTCGATGACATCACCGACAATGGTTTAATCTCAACCAAATTGGTGTGCTGTGGATTAGATTTAGCCAGAACTGAAGGCCGCATAGAAGTTAAGCGATTCACACAACCACCAATATCAATGCCGGCTGCATTAGTTTTAGCCCATAATCCTTGCGGAATAGCAATCACGCCAGGTAATATTCTTGGTGTAACTTTAGCGGGAATATAAAGTCGTCCTCGATCATTGAAAACTTCTACAAGTTGACCGTGCTTAATTTGCCGTTGCTCTGCATCTAGTGGATTAATCCATATACTGCTTGCTACAGCTTCGCGTAATTGAGGTAAATTACTATAACTAGAGTGACAATGGCCTTTAATATGAAATCCTATCATTTGTAACGGATATTTTTGCCGCATTGCTATATCTTCACTCCCCTCAATAGCGGGTAGATAAGCTGGAATGGGGTAAAGCATATCCTGCTCATCAAACTCCCACTGACCGGCTATCTTAGCTAATGCTTCAGAATAGATTTCTATTTTACCGGACGGCGTATTTAATGGCTGATTAATCGGATCATCTCGAAAATCTTTTAACGCGATTTGTGCATCACTATCAGCTAATTTACGGTCAATCACACCCATCCCATTAGTGTCAGCAAAAGGGGGTAAATCAGGATTTTGCTTGCGCATTCTTTCATAGCTATAAGCTATCCACTCATCTTGAGTTCGCCCTTGCGTAAATTTATCTTTAACGCCCATTTTTTCAGCCAATTCAGTCAAAACCTCATATGCAGGGCGATTTTCCCATAATGGCTTAATAGCCCGCTGCATTCGAATAAAATAGTGATAAGCACCCGTTGCATAAGAATTATTGATAAGATCATTGCTTTCAACCGATGATACATCAGGTAGCAATAAATCAGCATATCGTGCCGATGCAGTCATATGGGTATCCCACACTAAAATGAATTCACATTTTGATTCATCTTGTAAAATTTGATGAGTTTGATTGAGATCAGCATGCTGATTGCCAATTACATTACTGGCATAACTCCATAAGAATTTGATACCTACATCGAGTTTATCTTTACCCAGTATGTAGGCATTTTTAGCTGTCATGCTATCTGGATCTGCAATAGCTTTCGTCCATAAAAAGAAAGGAATACTGGTTTTAATCGGATTTAAAAGGTTTAAACCTGGAACAGGATAAGTCACACTCCCTCCCCATGTTCCAATATTAGTACCACGTTTACCAAATTGACCCGTAATAATTGGTAATAACATAATTGCACGAGCTGTATGCTCGCCATTTTGCCAGCGTTGAGCCCCCCAACCTTGAGAGATCCAAGCTGCTTTAGCATTGATAATATCAAGCGCCAGTTGCCGAATTTTTGCAGCTGGAATACCGGTCTTTTTCGCTGCCCATTCAGGTGTTTTAGCGGTTCTATCATCCCCCAAACCTAAAATATACGATTTATAATCACTAAAAGGCGGTGCAGAATCAGGCAAAGTGTCAGCATTCCAACCCACACAATATCGATTAAGCATTGCCTCATCAATTTTATCTTCCTCTAATAGTGCATAAATAATTGCAGCGACTAACGCGGCATCAGTACCGGGAATAATCGGGATCCACTCTGCATTATAACCAACCACACTTTCACTACGCCTTGGATCGATAATAATTACTCGAGCGTTGCTTTGCGCTAATGCATTAAACAGCTCTGTAACTTGCCCACCGCCCGACATTCGCGTTTCGGCAACATTATGACCAAACATCACAACTACATCAGAATGCTTTATTTGATCCAATAATGAATCTTTAGCATTACCATAAATATAAGGTTGAATGGCGGTTATCTGCCCACTTGAGTAATCACCATGATAATTAAGAAAGCCGCCAATACTGCTTAAAAATCGCTTACAGACATTTCGTCCAGAAAGATTGGCACCCGTCGTGCCTGTGCCATATTGATAATAGATAGCCTCATTACCATATTGGTTGATGGTATATTTAAGCTTATCTGCAAGAAGATTAATGGCTTCGTCCCATGAAATGCGTTTAAATTTACCTTCACCTCGTTTACCAATACGGAGCATGGGATATTTTAAACGCTCAGGATCGTAGGTTCGCCAACGAACAGCCCGACCTCGCAAGCAAGGACGAATTTGATGCAATCCAAAGGCAGGTTCGTCAATACCGTCTTCCGACGAAATTTTAGTAATAATATCATTTTTTACATGGACTTTTAATGGACATCGGCTACCACAATTAACTAAACAAGCACTATAAAAAATCTTCTCATCATTAGTAGGATTTGGTGCTAGACTATTTTGAGTTGTCGGATTAGGTTCGGCATAGGCAAATGGTAATTGAAAACTATTTGCGAGCGCAGTAACGCTCCCGACAGCGAGCGATTTTTGCAAAAAATCACGCCGAGTAATCTTTTTTTCTGACTTGCTCATCTTATTCCCTTAATTTTTGTGTGGGATTTATCTATCATAATACTAAAAGTACAATAAAAAAACTGAGAAATAGAAAAATAACTAATTAACTTCAAATAAATTAATATAATAAGAATTATTATCAAATAACGCAGCTTTAAAAAACCTATTTTCAAGTAAGCATAAATTTAATTTCATACATCTTAATGAAAGATTGGTATAATACTCCCATTTATCCGGATAAATAGAAAAATTATGTCACAATCCACATATAATGCCGTTGATATAGAAGTCCTAAAAGGACTTGATCCTGTCCGTCACCGACCAGGGATGTACACGGATACTACTCGCCCAAACCATTTAGGGCAAGAGGTCATTGATAACAGTGTTGATGAAGCAATAGCGGGGCATGCCAAACAAGTTAAAGTCACACTTTATGAAGATAACTCATTAGAAGTGATTGATGATGGACGAGGAATGCCGGTTGATATTCACCCAGAAGAAGGCGTTCCGGCGATTGAACTATTACTGTGCCGCTTACATGCAGGGGGAAAATTCTCTAATAAAAATTACCAATTTTCTGGTGGTTTACATGGGGTAGGTATTTCGGTAGTTAATGCTTTATCAAAGCGTGTAGAAGTTACCGTTAACCGTGATGGGCAAGTGTATCAAATCGCGTTTGAAAATGGCAATAAAGTTGAAGATTTACATGTTATTGGTACATGTGGTCGTCGTAATACGGGAACCAAAGTTCATTTTTGGCCTGACGAAAAATATTTCGACTCACCAAGATTTTCAGTACCACGTTTAACGCACCTATTGAAGGCCAAAGCTGTACTTTGCCCCGGTCTTGAAATCATTTTTAAAGATAAGATCAACAATACCGAACAACGCTGGTGCTATCAAGACGGTTTAAAAGATTACCTAATGGAATCAGTTAGTGGTTACACGCTTTTACCAGAAGAACCCTTTACTGGTAGCCATAATGGTGAAACCGAAGCAGTTGAATGGGCACTACTTTGGATGCCTGAAGGCGGTGAACTGTTAACAGAAAGTTACGTTAACTTAATTCCAACGGTACTAGGCGGTACCCATGTAAATGGTTTACGCCAAGGTCTGCTCGATGCGATGCGTGAATTTTGTGAATTCCGCAATTTATTACCGCGAGGAATAAAACTCACAGCTGATGATATTTGGGAACGCTGCGCTTATGTACTGTCGGTCAAAATGCAAGAGCCCCAGTTTGCCGGTCAAACCAAAGAGCGGTTGTCATCACGACAAAGTGCGGCGTTTGTTTCAGCGATTGTTAAAGATGCCTTTAGCCTTTGGTTAAATCAGCATGTACAAGTCGCTGAATTACTGGCTGAAATGGTCATTTCAAGTGCGCAAAAACGCCTACGAGCATCAAAAAAAGTTATCCGTAAAAAGCTGACCAGTGGTCCAGCCCTTCCAGGCAAATTAGCGGACTGCTCGTCACAAGACTTAAGCCGAACCGAACTCTTTTTAGTGGAAGGGGATTCTGCGGGCGGTTCAGCAAAACAGGCTCGCGATCGTGAGTATCAAGCGATAATGCCGTTAAAAGGTAAAATATTAAATACTTGGGAAGTCTCATCAGATGAAGTGCTTGGCTCTCAAGAAATCCATGATATCTCGGTCGCTATTGGTATTGATCCTGACAGTGATGATTTAAGTCAATTACGATATGGTAAAATCTGTATTTTAGCTGACGCCGATTCCGATGGATTACATATAGCTACGCTGCTATGTGCGCTTTTTGTTCGCCATTTTAAAGCCATGGTCGAACATGGGCATGTCTTTGTTGCCATGCCGCCACTCTATCGTATCGATCTTGGTAAAGAGGTTCACTATGCCTTGGATGAAGAAGAAAAAGAAGGAATTTTAGATCAGTTAAAACGTAAAAAAGGCAAGCCGAATGTCCAACGTTTTAAAGGTTTAGGTGAAATGAATCCACTGCAACTACGTGAAACAACGATGGATCCCAATACTCGCCGTTTAGTTCAATTATCATTAGATAATTCCGAAGAAACCATGGCATTAATGGATATGCTACTTGCGAAAAAACGCTCAGAAGATCGCCGTGAATGGTTACAAGAAAAAGGTGATCAAGTCCAACTTGATGTCTAACATAAAGAATGATTTAGAGGAACAATAATGAGTGAGATAACTCATGACGGAGTAGAAGTTCAATCGCTACGTACCTTTACTGAAAGCGCTTATTTAAACTACTCGATGTATGTCATTATGGACCGTGCACTGCCGTTTATTGGTGACGGTTTAAAACCGGTACAACGCCGTATTGTTTATGCCATGTCAGAATTAGGGCTTAATGCTCAAGCTAAATTTAAAAAGTCAGCACGTACCGTTGGTGACGTTTTAGGTAAATATCACCCACATGGTGATAGTGCCTGTTATGAAGCGATGGTATTAATGGCTCAGCCATTTTCCTACCGTTATCCTTTAGTTGACGGACAAGGTAACTGGGGGGCGCCAGATGATCCCAAATCCTTTGCCGCTATGCGTTATACCGAATCACGCTTATCGAAATATGCTGAACTGCTATTAGGCGAGTTAGGACAAGGCACGGTCGATTATACCCCTAACTTCGATGGTACATTACAAGAACCGAAAATGTTACCAGCTAGATTACCCAATATTTTATTAAATGGTACCACCGGTATTGCAGTAGGGATGGCAACTGACATACCACCGCATAATATCCGTGAAGTGGCTAATGCCGCTATTATGTTAGCCGATAATCCTAAAGCAACACTGAGTGAAGTGATGGCTCACATTAAAGGACCAGATTTTCCAACTGAAGCCGAGATTATTACTTCGCCAGAAGATATTGCAAAGATTTATCAAACTGGACGTGGATCAATTCGCATGCGTGCCGTTTGGAAAAAAGAAGACGGTGATATTGTTATTACTGATCTACCACACCAAGTTTCAGGTGCAAAAATATTAGAACAAATCGCCGCACAAATGCGAGCGAAAAAACTGCCGTTAATTGAAGATTTACGTGATGAGTCAGATCATGAAAATCCAACGCGTCTAGTGATTGTGCCGCGATCCAATCGCGTTGATTTAGAACAAGTGATGAATCATCTATTTGCGACAACCGATCTGGAAAAAAGCTATCGTGTTAATATGAACATGATTGGGCTTGATAACCGCCCAGCAGTGAAAGGCTTAGTTGAAATTCTTACCGAATGGCTAGAGTATCGCCGTAATACCGTAACCAGACGTTTAAACTATCGTTTAGACAAGGTTTTAAAACGCCTTCATATTTTAGATGGTTTATTAATAGCTTTTTTAAATATTGATGAAGTTATTGAAATTATTCGACATGAAGACGATCCAAAAGAAGAATTGATTAAACGATTTGCCTTAAGTGAAACACAAGCAGAAGCGATTTTAGAGTTAAAACTGCGTCATTTAGCAAAATTAGAAGAGATGCGCATCAAAGGCGAACAAGCTGATCTAGCTAAAGAACGCGATCAACTACAAGCTCTACTTGACTCACCAAGAAAACTCAGTAATTTAATCAAAAAAGAGTTACAGCAAGATGCTGAAAAGTATGGCGACGATCGCCGTTCGCCAATTGTTGAACGTAGCGAAGCGAAAGCGATTACCGAACAAGAATTAACACCGTCCGAACCCGTTACTATTGTGCTGTCCGAAATGGGCTGGGTAAGAGCGGCAAAAGGTCATGATATCGATCCCGTTGGGCTAAGTTATAAAGCGGGAGACAGCTTCAAAGCGGCAGCCAAAGGTAAAAGTAATCAACCGGTTGTCTTTATTGATTCTACTGGTCGCAGCTACGCCATTGAACCCAATACATTACCATCTGCTCGAGGTCAAGGCGAACCGCTTACCGGAAAATTGGCTCTCCCTGCTGGGGCAATAGTTGAACATGTCCTTATGTCAGCTAATGAAAATCAAAAATTATTACTAGCATCAAGTGCAGGTTATGGTTTTATTTGTCAATTTAGTGATTTAGTTGCGCGCAATCGTAATGGTAAAGCTATCATTAATTTATCTAATCAGGCTCAGGTATTACCACCTATTGAAATTACTGATGAAGCAAGCTTACTGTTATCTATCACTAAAGCTGGGCGTATGTTAATTTTTCCGGTAAAAGATTTACCCGAATTAGCCAAAGGCAAAGGTAATAAAATTATTTCACTTGCCGGTAGTGATGATAGTTTAGCGTATATGATGTTAATCACACCAACAACATCAATAACCTTACATGTTGGTAAACGCAAACTAACGCTTTATCCTGCTGATTTACAAAAATTTACCGCAGAACGCGCGCGTAAAGGTAGTGCTTTACCTCGCGGGCTACAAAAAATAGATCGAATTGAGGTGAACGAATAATATGTCTTTTATTTGGGCGATTATTACAGGCTTTGTGTTAAGCATTGTCTTAAAAACAAGTTGGGGGTTTATACTGGGTCTTTTTATTGGCCCTATGCTTTATCAAGCATTTTGCAATAAATTAACCAATCAACGAACCCAAGCAAATCCAACGCTCTATTTAACCGTTGTTTTTGAAGTATTGGGACATTTAAGTAAAGCTAAAGGTGTGGTGACCCAAGATGATATCAATCTAGCTCGCCAATTTATGGATAGATTACAACTTGATAATAACAGCCGCCAGTTAGCTCAAGAATCATTCAATCGCGGTAAAGCTAGTGATTACCCACTACGTTCACGTTTGGCTGAACTCTATGCACAATATCGTTACCGACGTAATGTGTTAAATATTTTTTGTGAACAACTCATTCAAGCCGCGCTGGTTGACGGTCAATTGGATGATAAAGAGTTAGACATTCTTTTTATTGTAGCAGATGAATTCAATATACCTCGTCAGCAAATGGCAGCGTATATCAAAATGATGATGGCGAGCTATCATTTTGGTCAAAATAGTTATAGTTATTCTCAAAATCAGTACAACCAACATAGTCAATATAATCAGAACAATAATTATGGTGGTTACCAAGGTCGCTCGACTCAATCAGATTTGCAAAATGCTTACAAAATTTTGGGCGTTGAGCCAACAGCTGAGATCTCAGAAATTAAACGCGCTTATCGTAAATTAATGAATGAGCATCATCCAGATAAACTAGTATCAAAAGGTTTACCGAAAGAGATGTTAGAAGCGGCTAAAAAACGTGCGCAAGAAATTCAAGCCGCTTATGATCTTATTAAAGCATCCCGAGGATTTAAGTAGAGACTATCATTATGATGCATTGGCGTTCAATTATCAGAATCGTTGGATTGTTAATAGCCTTATTATCGATATTTATGCTTTTACCGGCATTAGTCGCGTTAATTTATCGTGACGGTGCGGGAGCGATTTTTGTCCGTTCATTTTTCGCATCATTAGTTTTAGGTTGTGTTTTATGGCTTCCTAATCGAAATCATCGCCATGAACTTACTACGCGTGAAGGTTTTTTTATTGTTGTACTATTTTGGTTAGTATTAGGGACTATCGGCGCTTTTCCCTTTATTTTTGACAACCATATCAACCTTAACTTAACCACAGCTTTTTTTGAATCGTTTTCTAGCTTGACCACAACGGGCGCAACCACTATTGTGCATCTTGACCATCTACCTAAAGCACTACTTTTTTACCGTCAGTTGCTACAATGGCTCGGCGGGATGGGTATCATCGTATTAGCCGTAGCCATTTTACCATTATTAGGGGTTGGGGGCATGCAGCTTTATCGGGCCGAAATTCCTGGCCCACAAAAAGATAGTAAAATGCGACCACGTATTGCCGAAACAGCAAAAACACTGTGGTCAATTTACATTTTGCTCACCACCTTATGTGCTGTTTGCTTATGGCTTGCTGGCATGAATGTATTTGATGCCATTTCACACAGTTTCTCGACGATTTCGATGGGCGGATTTTCAACTCATGATAATAATCTAGCTTATTTTAATAGCCCGGCCATTAATTATATTGTGACCATTTTTCTAATTTTATCGGGTTGTAATTTTGCACTACATTTTGCGGCACTAAATGGGTTTTCTATCAGTGTTTATTGGCGAGATCAAGAGTTTAGAACCTTCCTTTTTATTCTTATAATTTTAATTATTATCTGTGCTTTTGTTATTTATGTCTATCAACCACAACGCCATCTAAGTATTGATAAAATTATATTACAAGTAGTCTCAATAGCCGCAACCGTTGGCTTTACGGTTGATGATATTAATACTTGGCCGTCTTCATTACCTATTTTCTTACTCTCTGCATCATTTATCGGTGGCTGCGCTGGTTCTACCGGTGGTGGATTAAAGGTAGTGCGTGTATTGTTACTTTTTATGCAAGGATCGCGTGAATTAAAGCGTTTAATTCACCCTAACGCAATTTATACCTTAAAACTCAATAACCGCGTCGTACCCGAACGTATCATCGAAGCGGTTTGGGGATTCTTTTCTGCCTATGCGTTAGTCTTTTTAATCAGTCTATTTATAATTATGGGCACAGGCGTTGATGCAACTGATTCTTTTTACATTGTCTCCTCATCCCTAAATAACTTAGGTGTTGGGTTAGGTAGTGTTAGCGATAACTTTGCAACTGTTAGTGATTTAGTTAAATGGGTAATGGTTGTCGATATGTTATTTGGCCGATTAGAAATCTTCACCTTGTTAGTATTATTTACGCCAACGTTCTGGCGCAGCTAAGGATTGGTGATTTTTGTCAGGAATCATTTCTACTTATCCATCAAATATGTTTTTTAAATTTCTTAATTTCTTAAAAGAGATTTTTTTGTTTGGTTTGGGTTTCGGACATTAGTCGTTTTGCTGATTTTTCTTTTTTAGTGAACACGTCCGAGTTAGGGGATTTTTTGCGAAATCCCCTAACAACCCCTCGCAGCACAAGGACAAAGTGGTCTGCGACTTCCCTCCGCCTTCGTGCGGTCTTACGCACCGCCGCTGATTTGTTCCTGACAAAACAGCGCCTTGCCAAACATCCCTGTTTGGCATGCTAACCGCGCTCAGTTGTCGGCACGTTGTAATTGCGCGGATATGAGCTTTAATAAGCGTCTTAGCTTATTGATGCAGAATTTTCGAGATTTAGAGTTCTATACTAAAACCCCCATTTTCCTTAGATTTTTTTGTTTGGTTTGGGTTTCGGACGTTAGTCGTTTTGCTGATTTTTCTTATCTGTAAACACGTCCGAGTTAGGGGATTTTTTGCGAAGTCCCCTAACAACCCCTCGCAGCACAAGGACAAAGTGGTCTGCGACTTCCCTCCGCCTTCGTGCGGTCTTACGCACCGCCGCTGATTTGTTCCTGACAAAACAGCGCCTTGCCAAACATCCCTGTTTGGCATGCTAACCGCACTCAGTTGTCGGCACGTTGTAATTGCGCGGATATGAGCTTTAATAAGCGTCTTGGCTTATTGATGCAGAATTTTAGGAATTCGAAGCGCTATACTAACACCCCAATTTTCCTTAGATTTTTTTGTTTGGTTTGGGTTTCGGACGTTAGTCGTTTTGCTGATTTTTCTTTTCAGTGAATACGTCCGAGTTAGGGGATTTTTTGCAAAATCCCCTAACACCTCCTCTTTACTCGGACCCCATTATCGTTATGAAAAAATCACTGAACCAAAAACCTCACCCTACCCCAAAATCACCCAATCTCGTTCAAAACTTCAAAGAAACACCTACATTAAAGTAAAAAACCGCCCCACTCTTAATCACAAAACTACTAAATTTTGACAAAAATTATAAATATTTTATTGATTATTTAGTCAATTACAGACAGAATTACTAGGCAGCATGTGCTGTATTTATTAGAGGTAATCACCTGACATATGGAATGGATCATGGATCCTACAATCTGGATTGGTTTATCTACTCTGGTTGTACTTGAAATCGTCCTTGGTATTGATAACATTGTTTTCATTGCCATTCTTGCCGAGAAACTTCCTCCCCAACAACGAGATAAAGCACGCGTCACGGGACTTGCTTTTGCATTAATTACACGCATTATTTTACTAATGTTTGCCGGCTGGTTAGTCACCCTTACAACGCCATTATTTTCAATCTCAGGAATAAGTTTTAATGCACGCCAATTAATTATGTTAATTGGAGGGATATTTTTACTATTTAAAGCCACCATGGAGCTCAATGAACGACTTGAAGGTGCTTCACAGGAAGATGGCAAACCGAAAAAAACATCTCATTTTTGGACCGTTGTTGCACAAATTGTCGTACTTGATGCGGTATTTTCGCTCGATTCGGTGATTACTGCTGTTGGGATGGTAGAACATATTCCAGTCATGATAATTGCAGTATGTATAGCAATTGGAATCATGATGGTCGCCAGTAAACCGCTTGCCAATTTTGTTAATTCACATCCAACAATCGTTATCCTCTGTTTAAGTTTTCTATTGATGATTGGGTTTAGTTTAGTTGCTGAAGGGTTTGGTTTTGCAATACCTAAAGGTTACTTATACGCCGCAATTGGCTTCTCGATTATGATTGAATTTTTCAATCAATTAGCGATCTTTAATCGCCGTAAAGCGTTAAACAAAAAACCATTACGTGAACGCACTGCCGAAGCCATATTACATTTACTTAAAGGCGATGCCGAAGAAGATCCAGACACGCATACCGTTGATGTTGTATCTGATGCCAATAAAAAAGTATCAGTATTTAATCATCAAGAACTGAGTATGGTTGAACGAGTACTCGGACTTGCACAGCGTTCGGTAAGCAGTATTATGACCTCGAGATTAAATGTTGATATGATCAACATTAATGAAAATCGTGAAGTTATTTTAAAAGAAATTTTCGATAATCCACATTCTCGATTAGTGGTGACTGATACAGCTTCAATTGATGAACCATTAGGTATTATTCAGGTTAATGATCTTTTAAAAGATGTGCTACAAAACAAAGAGCCGATTGATATTAATGCACTAATAAAACAACCCCTGATTTTTCCAGAAACAGTCTCGTTATTAGTTGCGTTAGAGCAATTTAAAAAAGCTAAAACCCATTTTGCCTTTGTAGTTGATGAATTTGGTTCAATGCAAGGTGTTGTGACTGTCACAGATATTATTGAAACCATCGCGGGGG
Source organism: Gilliamella sp. B2969 (assembly GCF_026536195.1). Taxonomy (NCBI): domain Bacteria; kingdom Pseudomonadati; phylum Pseudomonadota; class Gammaproteobacteria; order Orbales; family Orbaceae; genus Gilliamella; species Gilliamella sp. B2969. Next base: position 15,820 of record NZ_JAFNOP010000015.1, on the reverse strand, counting down.
ACTTTCCAACCGAAGAAGAGGAAATCGACGCCAAACATGATATTCAATGCTTAGAGGATAATAGTTGGATAGCCAATGGTTATATTCCTGTTGAAGAATTGATACGATTTGTCCCAATCCCTATTGATGATAAAAGAGAATATCATACATTAGCGGGACTTTTGATGGAAAAAGCGCAGCATTTGCTTAATGTTGGCGATACCATCCAAATTGGCGATTATCAATTTGAAATTGCCGAGGTAGAAAGTCACCGTATTCTTAAAGTCAAAATTACACTGAACAAACCGGCATAACACAATTAGCATAAAATGAGTTAGCCCACCTAAGTGGGCTAAAACTAAGTTAACTCCTCATGAAAGTGCAATTGTTACCTATCGAACCAATCACAAATGGTTTGGTCCCCTACCCAAGCAAGACTCAATCCCCCTTTTTTAAAGCGATTGAAACGACCAAAGTAGACAGTCATCGTATTCTTAAAGTCAAAATTACACTGAACAAACCGGCATAACACAATTAGCATAAAATGAGTTAGCCCACCTAAGTGGGCTAAAACTAAGTTAACTCCTCATGAAAGTGCACTTGTTACCTATCGAACCAACCACAAATGGTTTGGTCACCCTACCCAAGCAAGACTCAATCCCCCTTTTTTAAAGCGATTGAAACGACCAAAGTAGACAGTCACCGTATTCTTAAGGTTAAAATGACACTGAACAAACCGGCATAACACAGTTAGCATAAAATGCATTAGCCCACCTAAGTGGGCTAAAACTAAGTTAACTCTTGATTAAAAAGCGCCGTTTGTTTATCCAATCAAAGCTACATCGTTTAACTGTCCGACTTAAAGCATAAAATAGTTAAATTGCCGATTTTATTTGAGAGCAAGTATTCCTATCAAAGAACAGTAAATAAAGCTTAAACCAAACTATTTACCTGTTACAGTGATTGGTGAATAACTGTATCTATTAATTCAAAAAATCATCATGTTATGTTAACATTAACACACTCCATACTTTCAAACTCACCCTTTACAAAGCTAGGAGGTATACATGCATGACACCGGGCCTTTACTCATTGCCATCATCGGCGGCATTGTACTTGCCACCCTACTTGGATTACTCGCTAATCGTTTACGTATTTCCCCGCTAGTCGGTTATCTTATTGCCGGTATTATTGTTGGCCCCACAACACCTGGATTTGTTGCAGATACATCAATTGTGCAAGAACTAGCAGAAATTGGCATTATTTTATTAATGTTTGGTGTAGGGTTACACTTTTCATTAAAAGATCTTATGCAAGTAAAAAACATTGCTATTCCCGGTGCAATTGTTCAAATTACCGTTGCCACATTACTTGGAATGGGTATGTCTAGCTTGATTGGATGGCCGATTTTAACGGGATTAGTGTTTGGGCTGTGCTTATCTACTGCAAGTACAGTTGTATTACTCAGAGCCCTAGAAGATCGAAATCTGATAGAGAGTCGTCGCGGTAAAATTGCAGTGGGATGGCTAATTGTGGAAGATTTGGTCATGGTGTTAACGTTAGTATTGCTACCGGCGATTGCTACCATGTTTAGTGATAGCGATAACTATAATACAATCGATATTGTCAAAGAAGTCGCCAAAACTATAGGTCTTGTAATTCTTTTTATCGCTATCATGATTGTAATTGGTCGACGAACAATTCCTTGGCTATTAGCCAAAAGTGCCGCAACAGGTTCTGAAGAGCTGTTCACACTAACCGTACTTGCTATTGCTTTAGGTATTGCTTTAGCAGCAGTACAACTGTTTGGCGCTTCATTTGCATTGGGCGCTTTTTTTGCCGGAATGGTATTAACTGAATCAGATCTCAGCCATCGGGCCGCTAAAAATATCTTGCCATTAAAAGATGCCTTTGCCGTACTATTTTTTGTTTCAGTTGGAATGTTATTCAAACCCCAAATATTACTGATTCATCCTATTGCCGTATTGTCGGTTATTGTAATAATCATTTTAGGCAAATCACTTGCTGCATATTTGATAGTCAGATTATTTGGTTATTCTAAACGCACCGCTTTAACTATTTCAGCAAGTCTGGCGCAAATTGGTGAGTTTGCTTATATTCTTGCGGCATTAGGTATCACTTTACAGATCTTTCCTGATGAAGCGCATAGCCTAATTTTAGCTGGTTCTATCATATCTATTGTGCTAAATCCCTTCATATTTAATTTGCTCGAATACTACTTATCACGCACTGAAAACATTGTTGATAGAATGATTGATCCCATTATTGAAATTAACCAACAAATACCCGAGGTTAAAAACCATGCTATTTTAATTGGCTATGATAGATTAGGTAGTATGATTGCCGAAAAATTAATTGCCCATCACGTGCCGTTTATTGTGATCGAGCCGTCACTAACTTTAGTTGAAAAAATTCGCCATGATGGATTAATTGCGGTATTTGGTAATGCAATAAAGCCGGGGATCCTCAATTTTGCTCATATCAAATCAGCCAAATGGTTAATTATTACCTCGCCAAATGGCTATAAATCAGCAGAAATATCACAACAGGCAAAAACGGTGAATCCTGATTTAGAAATTTATGTACGAGCATTTTACGAAGATGAAATCGAATATATTGAAGAACATGGTGCAACCAAAGTTGTTACCGGTGAAGAAGAGATTGCAAATCACCTTTTACAGTTTCTTAATATTGATAAAGAACATGAAACAAATAATCAATATCAAGTTAGTCAAACCATGTCGATTGATATGGAAACTTCAAATACTAACAATAATTTAAAAGTTAAAATAGATATTCCGGTAAATGCTAATCTTGCCGCAGGAAATGGTAGTCCGATAGAATAACACTTGACCTAAATAAATAACTGGCAATAATAACGCAGTAAAAACTCTGTTTATTGTAAGATGTGGAGCGAATACTTCGCATCTTTTCTATTTTTGGCTTACAAAAATTTTAGATAAACACAGCAAAAACACACTAAATGCACATTGACTATTATCAATCAAAATTAGGCCTTAACTTATGAATTCAATATTCGAAAAAGTATTTCAATTGAGAGAGAAAAAAACCACCATTGGCACCGAAATCATTGCTGGTTGTACCACCTTTCTTACTATGGTTTATATCATCTTTGTTAACCCGTCTATCTTATCTGCAACCGGCATGGATACTTCTGCGGTATTTGTTCTCACCTGTGTGGTGACAGCTGTTGCCACTATTTTAATGGGTTTATTTGCCAATTTACCAATCGCATTAGCCCCCGCGATGGGACTTAACGTATTTTTTGCTTATGGGATTTGCGGCGCAATGGGCTATTCCTGGCAAATTGGCATGGGCGCGATATTTTGGGGTTCTTTAGTCTTTTTCGCTTTATCACTATTTAAAGTACGTCATTGGTTAATTGAGCATATTCCACAATGTTTACGAGTAGGAATTAGCGCAGGTATTGGACTATTTATTGCCTTTATGGGCTTCCAAAATATGGGCATAGTCGTGAGTTCACCGGCAACACTCTTAACCATGGGCAATATCTTATCACTCAAAGTCTTATTAGGCTCTCTTGGTTTTTTTATTATTATTATTTTAGCAGCGCGCAATTTTCATGCAGCGGTTTTAATTTCAATATTTGTAGTCACCCTACTGGCGTTATGGCTTGATCCTAATATTACGTATCAAGGTGTAGCGGCAGTGCCACCGAGTGTCGCACCAGTTGTTGGTCATGTCGATCTTGCTGGCTCATTCAACATTGGTATTATGGGTGTGATTTTTTCAGTGATGATTGTTAGCTTATTTGATTCATCAGGCACAATTTTAGCCTTAACCGACAAAGCAGGCATTTCGGACGAAAAAGGACGCTTTCCTAAAATGCGTCAAGCACTATTAATCGATAGCTTTAGCTCATCTCTAGGTGGATTATTTGGTACATCTTCAGTATTAACTTATATTGAAAGTTCTGCGGGTATTTCGGTTGGTGGACGGACTGGCTTAACAGCTGTTGTGGTTGGAATCTTATTCTTACTGATGACCTTTTTATCACCGCTTGCACATTTAGTACCAAGTTATGCCACATCTGGCGCACTCATATTTGTCGGTATTTTAATGGTTTCAAGTTTAGTCAAAGTTAACTGGTCTGATTTAACCGATGCAACGCCTGCATTTATTACCGCTTTGATGATGCCTTTTGCCTTTGCAATTACTGAAGGTGTTGCGCTTGGTTTTATCTCCTATGTGGTATTAAAAACCTGTACAGGTAAATTTAAAGAACTCAATCTTTGTGTAATTATTTTTGCATTATTGTTCGCATTAAAATTTATCTTTATTGATCATCACTAATTTAAACAGCTATTGCTACGATTAACACCGTAGTAATAGCTTAGTTACTTACCAACCAGCTAATCTTCAAAAATCCGCATTATTCAGTCAAAAAAATCATTCATTACCAAACATGTCACTAGACGTGCTTATAGAGTTTGATCTGCATCACAAAAATAAAAAAACATAAAATAATTACAAAATTTAATAATTGTCGTTAGTTTCAAATTTAATGCATATTGATTACAACGTATTAACACAACTGTGCTTAACACTAAATTAAAACAAGCAAAGATAACTCTCTCATTAACTTATTAGGCATCATTTAGAGGAATATTATGAATCAATATTACGACAAAATAGATAGAATCAACTATGAAGGAACACAATCAGATAATCCTTTTGCATTTCGACATTATGATCCAAACCAGATAATTTTAGGTAAAACAATGGCTGAACATTTACGTTTTTCAATCTGCTATTGGCATACATTTTGTTGGGCAGGTACCGATATGTTTGGTTCTGGTTCGTTTGATTATCCTTGGCAAAAAAGTAGTGATCCTTTAATCAATGCTAAAGCAAAAGCCGAGATTGCTTTTGAGTTTTTCTACAAAATGAATGTTCCTTTTTATGCTTTTCATGACGTGGATGTTTCACCTGAGGGGAGTTCAATTCAAGAATACATCAATAATTTATCCACGATGACTGACATTTTGCTAGAAAAACAACAACAAACGGGCGTTAACCTACTTTGGGGTACAGCAAATTGTTTCACTAATCCGAAATATGCAGCGGGTGCAGCAACTAATCCTGATCCAGAAGTTTTTGCTTGTGCTGCAACGCAAGTTGTCCATGCGATGAATGCCACACATAAACTTGGTGGACAAAATTATGTGCTATGGGGAGGTCGTGAAGGCTATGAAACACTTTTAAATACCGATCTGCGTAAAGAAAGACAACAACTGGGTAAATTTATGCAATTGGTTGTTGAAAACAAACATAAAATTGGTTTCAAAGGTGCGTTACTAATCGAACCTAAACCTCAAGAGCCCACCAAACATCAGTATGATTATGATGTTGCCACTATTTATGGCTTCTTAAAACAATTTGGACTAGAAAACGAGATAAAAGTTAACATCGAAGCTAATCATGCCACTCTTGCTGGTCACTCTTTTCAACATGAAGTTGCCTCAGCTATCTCTCTTGATATTTTTGGTTCGCTTGATGCCAATCGAGGCGATCCGCAATTAGGTTGGGATACCGATCAATTTCCAAATAGTGTCGAAGAAAATACTCTTGTCATGTATGAAATCCTAAAAAGCGGTGGCTTTAAAACAGGTGGGCTAAATTTTGACGCCAAAATTCGTCGTCAAAGCGTTGATAAGTACGATGTCTTTTATGGTCATATTGGTGCCATTGATACTATGGCGTTATCATTAAAAAATGCGGCAAAAATGCTCGAAAGCCAAATATTAAACCAATGTGTTACCAATCGTTATGCCGGTTGGGATAAACAACTGGGTAACGATATATTACAGGGAAAAATGTCATTACAACAAATTGCAGAGTATAGTCTAAAACATAAATTACAACCAAAAACACGTAGTGGTGAGCAAGAAAAACTTGAAAACTTAGTCAATAAGTTCATTTTTGGCTAATCGTTAGGCAACATAAGTTTATTAGGGCTACAAACCCGTAGCCTTAATAAACATTGTAGTGGAGAAATATATGTATATTGGTATTGATTTAGGTACTTCCGGTATAAAAGTCATTCTTATGGATGAACAGCAAAACATTATCGCATCGACAACACAACCTCTTAGCGTGTCTCGCCCTTTTCCGCTTTGGTCAGAACAAGATCCAAATCAATGGTGGCAAGCGACTAATATAGCAATGCATGAGCTTGGTTCACTGCATGATTTACAACACGTTAAAGCGATTGGTTTAAGTGGGCAAATGCATGGCGCAGTATTATTAGATAAACAATTGCAAATTTTAAGACCAGCCATCTTATGGAATGATGGCCGCTGCGATGCCGAGTGTCATCAATTAGAACAGCAAGTCCCGAATTCAAGAAAAATTACCGGTAATTTAATGATGGCTGGCTTTACTGCGCCTAAAATCAAATGGGTTAAAAATCATGAGCCAGACATTTTTGCCAAAATCGATAAAGTACTCCTGCCTAAAGATTATTTACGTCTTAACATTACCGGACAATTGGCATCAGACATGTCAGATTCAGCCGGTACCATGTGGTTAGATGTTGAAAAACGTGATTGGAATGATGATCTATTAGCCGCTTGCGGACTAAGCAGGCATCATATGCCGACGCTATTTGAAGGTAATCAAATCACCGGTTATGTCAACGATAAAGTTGCAAAAAGCTGGGGAATAAATACCATTCCGGTGGTTGCTGGTGGCGGTGATAATGCAGCTGGCGCAATTGGTGTTGGGCTCTATCAATCAGGGCAAGCGATGTTATCACTTGGCACCTCGGGCGTCTACTTTGCTGTCACAGATCATTTTGTTAGTCAACCAGAACAGGCCATTCACAGTTTTTGTCATGCATTACCAGATCGTTGGCATCTTATGTCCGTAATGTTAAGCTGTGCATCTTGCCTTGATTGGGGCTGCCAATTATTATCAATCAAAGATGTACCTACGCTAATTTCATTAATTCAAACCGATCAAACTGATGCTAAACCTCCCGTCCAATTTTTACCTTATTTATCTGGCGAAAGAACGCCACATAATAATCCTGAAGCGAAAGGCGTATTTTTTGGCTTAACTAATCAGCACAACAAAGTAGACTTAGCTAAAGCCATATTGTTAGGTGTCAGTTACGCACTGGCTGACGGTATCGATGTCGTTGCGAAAACCGGCATTTCGCCCGATAAAATAATGGTAATTGGTGGCGGGGCAAAAAGTGCCTACTGGCGACAATTAATCTGTGATATTTCTGGTTATCCTATTGAATATTGTGAAGGCGGTGAAGTCGGCCCAGCATTAGGGGCAGCTAAACTAGCCCAAATTGCTTGCCATCCAGATACCCCTATAAACGAATTATTACCTTCACCAAAAGTAATTCAACTGCATCAACCGAATCGTGACAATTATCAGTTATATCAACAACAACGCGCTATTTTTAGACAGATTTATCAGCAACTAAAACCACTCATGTGTTAATGATTCATCAAAGGGGAAGGAATCACGTTATCTTCCCCCTTTATTTTCACTATCGAAAACCAATCATATCAATACCTAAGTAAATCGCTCTTCCCAATAAAAAGGCGTTAACATAACATTATTGTGTCAATAAACTACTGCCAACTTGGTTGGCGATTGTTACACACCACCTGTGCTAAGCAGATCTTTTTTAGAATTAAAAATCTTAATTTACCTGCCAATTTTTTTATATTTTTCAGATTGTGACAAATATCTCATAAACCAAATTTCATAAATTTAAAACCAAATTTGATAATAACAAAATAAACAGAGATAAATTATATTGAAAAGCACGTTTTAATTTATCTGTTATGCAACTTATATTTTTCATTTAGTATCAATAATTTAACGATAAGAGAAAAATAACATGCTAAAAATAAATAATCCCGTTATACCCGGTATGTCACCCGACCCATCGATTATTCGTGTCGATGATATTTATTACCTTGTAACCTCGACTTTTCATTGGCTACCAGCGATACAAATTTTTAAATCAACTGATTTAGCCAATTGGCAACTTATTGACTATGTGTTTAAACAAGGAGAAATTAATTTATCAGGAACACATACACCAGCAGGAATATGGGCCCCACATTTATCGTACGATGGCATCACCAAAAAATATTGGCTTATTTACTCTCACATGATCAATATGGCCGGACGAGAATTTAATGCCGATACCTATGTAACGTGTGCCGATAATATTCAGGGTCCTTGGTCTGCACCTATCTACATCACCTCAATAGGTTTTGATCCTGCACTGTTTCATGATGAGGATGGTAAACATTATTTAACCATTTTAGAATGGGAAACACGTCAAGGTTATCAAGCACCGGGTCATATCGTAATAGCCGAAATCGATTTAGACCATAAAAAATTAGTAAGCCCTTGGGTTCGCCTTACACAAGGTTTCACCACACGAGGCTGCGCCGAAGCACCACAACTTTATAAAAAACAGGATTATTATTATCTGTTAATCGCAGCTGGAGGGACCGGTTATGCACATGGCATTGAAATTGGGCGTAGTAAAACTATTTTTGGCCCTTACCAACCTCATCCATCATTAGAACCCATTGTGACATCTTCGCCTAATCATCTATTTTCATTGGGCGATCCTGATGCGGGTCATTTTGAAATGTATAATCCTAACTCAATCATGCAAAAAGCTGGACATGGTTCACTAGTTGAGACACAAAATGGCGATTGGTACATTGCTCATCTGATGTCCAGACCGATAAAAAACACATTACTAAATCCACTTGGACGCGAAACTTCAATCCAAAAAATGCAGTGGACTGACGACGGTTGGTTAGTCATGGCTGATGGTTCTAATTTAGCTAAAATGGATTTCGACTCTGAACTACCACTTGGTAAGCCACTCAATCACGATGTGATTGATGAGTTTGATGGATCATATTCATTACGTTTTATGACACCTTATAGAAATCAAACCACTAATTGGGTCAATAGCTATGAACGCACAAGTCATCTCAGAATATATGGGCAAAATTCGCTATTTTCTCAAGTTAATCCGGCTATCATGGCAACAAGGACCACATCGTTTAATTATCACGTTCAAACCAAAGTCGAATTCCAGCCCGAGCATTATTCACAAACGGCAGGCGTTGGGCTTTACTATGATGCCAATAATTGGATTTACTTTCACTTAACCTATAGCGAACAACTAAAAACTACCGTTCTTAGCCTTCTACAAGCAAAGTTAGGCGTTCGAATCGAGTTCACCAATCACCGTGTTGCTATACCTCATGGTGTTGTTGAACTCAAAATAGTCTATCAACAAGGTATTATTGAACTATTTTACAAACGCGATAACGCTTGGCTATCTTTCATGAGTAATTTGGATGTCCTTTACTTATCTGATGAAGGCGTTAATGGCGAGCCGGGTGAAATAGGTGGATTTACTGGCTTATTTAATTTTATTGCCTCTGTCGATAGCTATCAGCATCAATCTTATGCTGACTTTGACTATTACTATGTAATAAATAATGATTGAGATTTAAGGCGATATATTATGAAAATAACGATTCCATTAACTCGACTTATCCCTGGGCTAATCATTGGTCCTGCATCGTGGTTAGGTCCATATATTGCTGCATCAAGTCTCTTTTTACCGGCATTAATTCAACAAATTGATGAAGCCAACAAGATCCATCTATTAGCCCTATTTTCTGCCTGCGGTATGGTGATTGCGGCAATATCCAATATGCTTGCAGGCTATTTATCAGATCGAACACGCTCAAAATTTGGTAATCGCTCACCTTGGATAATTTGTGGTGGCATCGCTTTCATGCTTGCTATGATATTAGCGTCAACGGCTGATAGCATACCTTTTTTACTGGGCTGTTGGTTATTTGGTCAAATCGCATTGAATTTTATTGTTGCGCCCATGGTGGCTTGGATAGATTTTGCCGCTGACGATAGAAAAGGCACCGCATCGAGTGCCTATGGTGGGCTGGGAATGGCACTTGGTAATAATGGCTTTACCATTATTGCTGCAATGTTTTTAGGTAATTTCCGGTTTGGCTTTGTTATCTTTGGTGTGCTGGCATTTATTGGTATATTAATTGCTGTCATCATAGTGCGAGAGCCAGCTAATCTAAATCAAGCAACCACCCATCGTGCAATCAGAAAGCAAAATAGTTTTAGTGGTGCGTTAACAATTTTCCCTAAGTGGTCAATTGGACGAGACTACTACTTAGCGCTAATTGGTAAACTCTTTCAAGGTGTCAGTAATTTTACTATTGCAGGTTACTTATTATATATCATGACCGATTTTATCCACCATGATGCGCAAGCAACCCAAAATTCAATTCAGCTAATTAATTTGATTATGCTTATATTAGGCATTTTAATGGGGTTCATTGCAGGACCAATCTCCGATAAATTAAAAATTCTAAAACTACCTGTTGGACTATCCACCATCTTTTTAGGTATTGGTGCAATAAGCTTATTTATTTATCCAAACCTAAATGGTGTCCTTATTTATGCCTTCACTGCTGGTATTGGTATGGGGATCTGGAATTCACTCGACAATTTATTAAATTTAAAAGTGATTCCCGATAAAAATCGCATAGCATTCTTTTTAGGTATTTACAATCTAGGCAATACTATTACCCAAGCACTAGCGCCAATTATTGCTGCTTTTGTTATTTCAGTATTTGGCTTTTCTGCAATTTTTATCGTTTCATTGATATTTGCAACAATGGGGGGTATAGCTATATTATTGATTGGTTCAGTTAAAAAATAGTCTATTCACACCAGAAAAATTTTGTCAGTAACAAGCAATTTTTTTCTGGTGATAAAGTGATACAACCTAATTTTTATTAACGCGATATCATGATGAAGTTTTATTGACAGCATACTTATTTCTATAATCTTTAGGTGTCATTCCATAAAGCTTTTTGAATAAAAAATAAAAGTATTGTACAGAGGGGTAACCACACTGCTCAGAAATCATTTGAATCGACAGTGAAGATTCAATTAATAGGTATTTGGCTCGATTAAACTTTTCTTCATGAATGACACAATGAATTGTTTTACCTAATGACGCTTTAAAACGAAGTTCTAAGTTTGATCGAGATATTTGCATTTCAGAAATAACTTGCTCAACTTTAATTCCTTTACAAGCATAATCGCGGATATAGTGCATAGCTTGAATTACATATGGATCTTGTATTGATCGGTAATCAGTTGAGCGCCGAGCAATAATTTTTTTAGGTGCTATAAGGAGTGGTTCTGTTGAAATTTTGCCTTTTGCGAACTGTTTATTTAATAAACTTGCCGCATTAAATCCCATCTCTTCAGTCCCTTGCTTGACAGTCGATAACGACACCATCGACAAATTATTGATCACTTCTTCATTATCAATCCCAATCAAACATAACTGTTCAGGTATTTTTATTCCCACCCTATCACAAGCTTGCAAAATATGATGCGCCCTGGCGTCATTGACTGCAATAATGCCTGTATTAATCGGTAAAGTGAGTAACCATTTAGACAGTTTATCTAGGCTTTCTTGCCAATTATCCAGCGAGGTGGTCATACCTTGATATATAACCCCTTGGTAGCCTTTTTGCGCTAAGATCTGCTCAAATATTTTTTCTCTTACTGCTGCCCAGCGGCAATATCGCGTTGTTGGTATACTATAAAAAGCAAATTGATGGATGCCTTTTTCGCATAGATGATTAAACGCACTTTCGATAATGGCATAATTATCAGCGGCCACATAAGGTACGTTTGGATAGCTTACGTGATCATGGTAAGAGCTGCCAACACCAATAATAGGAATGGTTTCTTTAGCCAGCAAATCTTCAATATCCGGATCATCAAAATTGGCAATAATCCCATCACAATCAAAATGAAAAGCGGCTTTTGCATCATAACGCAGGGTTTCTGAAATATAAATATTCCAATGAATATTATGCAATTTCAAATAATCGCCTATGCCCTTTAATATTTGGCGGTCATAAATATTGTTTGCATTAAAGAGTAAAACAACTTTGTAAGATTCGCTTTTCATCGATGTTATTTGATACAGGGTAAATTCAAGATCCAGTATAATATTACCATTTTTTAATGCAAAAATTTGATTAATATAATTTTAATCTTTATCGATAAAACTATGTTAATAATTACACATAAAATACAAGTGTACCTAAACTCAAACTATCAATTACAACTAACTGTATAATAAAGACTATTTTAGTGGCTAAAAATCTTACTAAGATAAAAATAATCCGCCTACCGATGATACTCAACTATACCTAGCTAATATTGATATTAAATATGTGTTAAACCCGACAAACAACTTGTGGTAATACTTGACATTATGCCTGTTGGGGTCTAGAATCTTGCGACCCAAAACTTATATACATAGGTTTTGGTCTACAGTTATTAATTACGTATCTAAAATGCAATTTTAAATTTATTTTAATTAATCAGGAGCTTATTAATGGCAACAATTAATCAGCTGGTACGCAAACCAAGAGCCCTAAAGGAAGCGAAAAGTAACGTTCCTGCCCTTGAAGCATGCCCGCAAAAACGCGGTGTTTGTACACGTGTTTACACAACTACACCGAAAAAACCTAACTCAGCATTACGTAAAGTATGCCGTGTACGTTTAACCAACGGTTTTGAAGTGACTTCTTACATCGGTGGTGAAGGTCATAACTTACAAGAACATAGCGTGATTTTAATCCGCGGTGGTCGTGTTAAAGATTTACCTGGTGTTCGTTATCATACTGTTCGTGGTGCATTAGACTGCGCAGGTGTTAAAGATCGCAAACAAAGCCGTTCTAAATACGGTGTAAAACGACCTAAAGCTTAATGGTACTCCGTTAAGTAAGGCCAAACTATAAAATTCCATTTAACTCATTTGAGTTTTGGGTAAACCTGAAAATTTATAACATATAAACGGAGTATTCCAATGCCACGTCGTCATGTTGTCGGTCAAAGAAAAATTTTACCTGATCCGAAATTCGGTTCAGATTTACTGGCAAAATTTGTCAATATTTTAATGGTAGATGGTAAAAAATCTATCGCAGAATCAATCGTATATTCAGCTCTTGATAAATTAGCTGAGCGTAGTGGAAAAGACCACTTAGCAGCTTTCGAAGTTGCACTAGATAACGTAAGACCAACTGTAGAAGTTAAGTCTCGTCGCGTTGGTGGTTCTACATACCAAGTTCCTGTTGAAGTGCGTCCTGTTCGTCGAAATGCACTTGCAATGCGTTGGATTGTAGATGCTGCACGTAAACGTGGCGATAAATCAATGGCTTTACGCCTAGCGAATGAACTTATGGATGCTTTTGAAAACAAAGGTACCGCTGTGAAAAAACGTGAAGATGTTCATCGTATGGCTGAGGCTAATAGAGCGTTTGCACACTATCGTTGGTAATCAACCATTTATATTAAGTGGCTTGAAAATAGACTGACAGCACATATCTACTGTCAGTCCACCTAAATGATATTTTATTAAGCAAACGATTCTAAATAGAGGATTAATATGGCTCGTACAACCCCTATAGCACGCTACCGCAATATCGGTATCAGTGCACACATTGACGCAGGTAAAACGACAACAACTGAACGTATTTTGTTTTACACTGGTGTAAGTCATAAAATTGGTGAAGTTCATGATGGCGCAGCTACCATGGACTGGATGGAACAAGAACAAGAACGTGGTATTACTATCACGTCAGCGGCGACCACTGCATTCTGGTCTGGTATGGGACAACAATTTGAACCACACCGTATCAATATCATCGACACCCCGGGACACGTTGACTTCACAATCGAAGTTGAACGTTCTATGCGTGTACTTGATGGTGCAGTTATGGTTTACTGTGCGGTTGGTGGTGTTCAACCTCAATCAGAAACAGTATGGCGCCAAGCAAACAAATATAAAGTTCCACGTATCGCATTTGTAAACAAAATGGACCGTATGGGTGCTAACTTCTTACGTGTTGTAGAACAAATCAAAACACGTTTAGCAGCAGTACCTGTTCCATTAGTATTACCAATCGGTGCTGAAGAAGGATTTACTGGTGTAGTTGATTTACTTAAACGTAAAGCAATTAACTGGAACGATGCTGATCAAGGCGTAACATTTACTTATGAAGATGTGCCTGCTGACATGGTTGAGCAAGTCGAAGAATGGCGTGCTAACTTAATGGAAGCCGCAGCTGAAGCAAACGAAGAGTTAATGGAAAAATACCTTGGTGGTGAAGAGTTAACTGAAGAAGAAGTGAAAAAAGCATTACGTGAACGCGTACTTGCTAATGAAATCATCTTAGTAACTTGTGGTAGTGCCTTTAAAAATAAAGGTGTTCAATTCATGCTTGATGCAGTTGTTGAATATTTACCAGCACCGACTGATGTTCCAGCGATTAAAGGTGAATTACCAGATGGTGAACCAGCAGAACGTCATTCAAGTGATGATGAACCATTCTCATCATTAGCATTTAAAATTGCAACTGACCCATTTGTTGGTAACTTAACATTCTTCCGTGTTTACTCTGGTGTGGTTAACTCTGGTGATACTGTTCTTAACTCTGTTAAAGATAAAAAAGAACGCTTTGGTCGTATCGTTCAGATGCACGCTAACAAACGTGAAGAAATCAAAGAAGTTCGCGCTGGCGACATCGCTGCAGCAATCGGTCTTAAAGATGTAACAACAGGTGATACACTATGTGCTGAAAGCGCACCTATCATTCTTGAAAGAATGGAGTTCCCTGAACCCGTTATTTCTGTTGCAGTAGAACCAAAAACTAAAGCTGACCAAGAAAAAATGGGTCTTGCTTTAGGTCGACTAGCACAAGAAGATCCTTCATTCCGTGTACACACTGATGAAGAATCAGGTCAAACCATTATTTCTGGTATGGGTGAACTACACTTAGAAATCATCGTTGACCGTATGAAACGTGAATTTAAAGTGGAAGCAAATGTTGGTAAACCACAAGTTGCTTACCGTGAAACAATTCGCAATGAAGTTGAACAAGAAGGTAAATTTGTTCGTCAGTCTGGTGGTCGTGGTCAATATGGTCATGTATGGTTAAAAATCAAACCATTGGAAGCGGGTGGCGAAGGCTACAAATTCAACAACGAAATTGTTGGTGGTGTGGTTCCTAAAGAATACATCCCAGCAGTTGATAAAGGCTGTCAAGAACAAATGAAAAACGGTGTTCTTGCTGGTTACCCAATTGTTGATGTTGAAGTCACTATCTTTGATGGTTCTTACCATGATGTCGACTCATCAGAAATGGCATTTAAAATTGCCGGTTCAATGGCATTTAAAGAAGGCTTCATGAAAGCTAAACCTGTGCTTTTAGAACCGATTATGAAAGTAGAAGTTGAAACCCCTGAAGATTATATGGGTGACGTTATCGGTGACTTAAACCGTCGTCGTGGTATGATCGAAGGTATGGAAGATACTGCAACTGGTAAAACAGTTAAAGCACAAGTTCCACTTTCAGAAATGTTTGGTTATGCAACAGACCTTCGTTCACAAACACAAGGTCGTGCTTCTTACTCAATGGAGTTCTTGAAGTACAATGAAGCACCAACAAATATTGCAACCGCAATTATTGAAGCTCGTAAAGCGAAATAATTATTTATATAAATAAAGTAACACTTCCCTATTGAATTAGGGAAGTGGTTAAATAAAGGAACATTAAGATGTCTAAAGAAAAATTTGAACGTACAAAACCCCACGTTAACGTTGGTACAATCGGCCACGTTGACCATGGTAAAACAACTTTAA
>NZ_JAFNOP010000014.1:0-48629 GCF_026536195.1 Gilliamella sp. B2969 | reverse complement strand
TTTTCTTTAGGTAACACTATTGGATTATCTAAGGTTGAAGTATTATTGGAAGGTGTAATGCGGGTACCATCGGATAACGTAATACCTAACAGCCCCTCAGTAGTGGTAATTTTAGTTACCCCATTATCAGAGGTTAAATAGGGCTGACTACCATGAATGACTTGCGCCGTCGTTGCCGACAATGCTTGAGTCGTAGCGGCATACAGCAATAATAGCCATGGTATCGATGCTAAAGCCAGTTTAGATAATTGACCTGATGCTTGAGTTTGCGTAAAAAACAAGGTTGGACGTAAGATTAACCTTAAATTTATCGCTTTAATTAAGCGATAGCATAACGCTAAACTAAATGTGCATCTTTTGCTTACTTTGATTGCTGAAAAACGAGGGTGAGTTACCTTGCTTCGATGAAATAAGGTAAGTGTAGAATTCAGAATTGAATTAAATTTTAGCCTAAAGAGAGATTGGGGAGTTTTTAAAACATTGTTTTGCCAGCGCTGGTGTCTGGTGTCTGGTGTCTATAATTATACTGCATGGCGTTCCACCCGTCAACTAATATGTTATTTTATTTCGCTTTTTTATGTTAAATGGCTATAAATCAAGCTTAAATAAGCTTAATTTTCGGAATTATAAGGCTATGACAAAAAAAAGCCACTCATTCAGCCGAATTATTTGCAAAGAAATGTAAATAACACCATAAATAACAAACGCTAATAGCCTTTAAATAGTCAAATATAGTTAAAATATAGCGGATTATTTTTTTATTCGAAAATATATCACTCGCTCTTTTCGAAAAAATAAGCGACATTTTTAGCCGTTAATCAACTTAATAATTAACGGCTATTTATTAGTCAGCTGATTTATGAGGTAAAATTAAATTTAGTACAATCGCTAAAATTCCACATAAACTGATTCCTTGCAAAGCATAAGATCCAAAATCAAAAATCATGCCGCCAATACCAAATACAAGTACTAACGAGACGATACACATATTACGTGATACAGAAAGATCAACTTTATGTTTGACTAAAATATTAATGCCAACCGAAGCTATCGAGCCAAAAAGTAATACCATAATTCCGCCCATTA
The DNA here is from genome assembly GCF_026536195.1 of Gilliamella sp. B2969. Classification (NCBI taxonomy): domain Bacteria; kingdom Pseudomonadati; phylum Pseudomonadota; class Gammaproteobacteria; order Orbales; family Orbaceae; genus Gilliamella; species Gilliamella sp. B2969. The sequence continues at coordinate 47,543 of NZ_JAFNOP010000014.1, read as the reverse complement.
CAACTGTCGGAATAGAGCTTAAAAAAGCACCAATCTTACCAATAAATGACATTAAAATAGCCCAAATAGCTGCCCAGGTCATTACTCTAGTTCTAAAATTACGCGTTAATGTGACTGCACCAATAACTTCAGCATAGGTAATACATGGCGGGCCACCAAAGAAACCAGCAGCAGATGTTGCTAACCCATCACCCAGTAACGTGCGCTGTAATCCTGGTTCTTTAGTGTAATCTTTACCGGTGACAGAACTAATGGCCATAATATCACCAACATGCTCGATTGTTGGTGCTATAACGATCGGAATCATATATAAAATGGCTTGCCATTGAAACTCAGGAAAAGTGAAATCTGGAATTTTAAACCAAGGTGCTTCGATGACTTGTTGAAAGTTGACAATACCAAAAATACAAGAAAACATGTAACCAACAATAATTCCAGCAATAATTGGCACTAATTTAAAAAAACCTTTTGCCCAGATTGCTACAATCAACGTCGTTAATAAAGAAGCCATTGAAATAATAATCAATTGATAGTTTTCTGCTGATAAACTGCTATTTTTACCCATTGCCATGCCAACCGCTACCGGCGCTAAAGATAAACCAATAACCATAATAATTGGCCCTGTTACAACTGGAGGTAAAATGCGATCAATAATATGGCTGCCATTAATTTTGACTAAAAAAGCAAAAAACATAAAAACCAAACCTGCCGCAACTAATCCACCTAACGTAGCTGGAATTCCCCACTGTGCAACCCCAAAAGAGATAGGTGCAATAAATGCAAATGAAGAAGCTAAAAATACAGGCACTTTTCCTTTCGTGGTTAATTGAAATAATAACGTACCCACACCCGCTGTAAACATTGCAACATTTGGATTTAATCCAGTTAAAAGTGGCACTAAAACCAATGCACCAAAGGCAACAAATAACATTTGCGCACCGGTAAAAATATCTTGCCAAGCATGTTTAAGTGGCGAGATATTATTGTTTATTTGATCAAGAGCATTTTTAGTCACGTGGTCCTCTCTTAATTACTCTATTAATTGATATTTATTTCTTTACTAAATAGCGGACATAAAAAAACCGGATAAACCGGTCTAAAATTTGAGATTTTATTTTGTGCCGAATATCTTATCTCCAGCATCGCCAAGCCCTGGTAATATATAACCTTTATCGTTCAATTTATCATCGATTGAAGCGGTATAAAGTTCAACATCAGGATGAGCTTGTTCCAATACTTTAATACCTTCTGGTGCGGCCACTAAAACAAGCACTTTAATATTTTTACAACCTGCTTTTTTTAGTAGATCAATTGTTGCAACCATAGAACCACCCGTTGCTAACATCGGATCAACAACTAAAGCCATACGTTCATCAATATCAGAAGTTAATTTTTGGAAATAAGGAACAGGTTCAAGCGTTTCTTCATTACGATAAAAACCAACAACGCTTATACGTGCACTAGGTATATGCTCAAGTACACCATCCATCATGCCTAAGCCGGCACGTAAAATAGGTACTACGGTAATTTTTTTACCTTTAATTCGTTCAACTTGTACTGGTCCACACCAGCCTTCAATGGTCACTTTTTCAGTGGGTAAGTCAGCAGTAGCTTCATAGGTTAATAAACTGCCAACTTCACTAGCAAGATCGCGAAAATCTTTAGTGCTAATATCATGTTCGCGCATTAAACCAATTTTATGGCGTACTAGAGGATGTTTTACTTCAACTATTTTCATGGGAGGGCCTCAGTGTTACTTTTTATCATCTATTAGTAGGTATAAATAACCACTGAGCGATAATGTTAACATAGATCATTGTAACTGAAAACCTATAATCGTGAGCAAAACATAGCAAACATAAAAATAACATATTGTTTGTTAATATATTGTTACTATGTGTAAATATTTTGTTTTATTTATGTTTTTTTATTAGAATAGTCGCCGCTTTAAATAGCAAAAGTCAAATATAAATAAAAAAAAGGAATTATAACAATGAATTGGTTTATCAGTTGTATGACAAAAAATTATGCAAACTTTAGTGGCCGAGCTCGTCGTAAAGAGTATTGGCTTTTCACCTTATTTGTCGCTATATTTTATTTGGTATTAATCATTTTAGCTTCACTCAGTGAAACTATGGCATCAGCAATGTCACTAATTGAAGTAATTTTTTTACTTGTTATTCTTATCCCAAACATAGCAGTGACGGTACGTCGTTTGCATGATACCGACAAATCAGGCTGGTGGTATTTAATTAGTTTCATCCCATTTGTTGGTGGTATTGTACTGCTTGTTTTCATGTGTATAAATTCTACACCGGGTAGTAACCAATATGGTGATAATCCGAAAGGATTATAATTGCTTGTTTACCTCATTAATTTTATTGATGAGGTTCTATTATTCCAACATTATTTTTATGCAATTAAATACTTTCTCCATCTAGATATTCAACAGACAAATCCACCACTTTTTGATCTATCCTTTCCCCATTAATTCTTTTTAATAATAGTTCTGCAGCTATTTTACCCATTTCAATTCTTGGAGTATGTATTGATGCTAATTTTGGATTCATATATTGACCTATTTGATGCCCATGAAAACCAACAATAGCTATTTGTTTAGGAATTTCAATGCCCATTCGTTGGCATTCAAGCAGTACGCCTAAAGCCAAATCATCGTTAGTACTAAAAATCCCATCAACGGCAGGAAACTCTTTTAAAATTTGGTGTAAAAAACGTGCGCCAAGTTCATAAGAGGAGGCTTCTTTAGTCGCTAACGTACGCGGCGTTAAGCCTGCTTCTTGCATAGCTTTTTCATAGCCTTGTTGACGAATAATGCTACGTTGATCTTGCCTTGCGCTAAAATAAACAATATTGCGACGCCCTTTTTCGATCATACGATGAATCATATTTCGGGTTGCAGTAAAATTATCAAATCCAACGGCCATATCAATACACGGCGACACACTATCCATAATTTCAACCACAGGAACGCCCGAAATTTCGATCATTTTTAATGTAGCAGGATTATGGATTCTTTCAGTTAAGATTAATCCATCAATATTATAAGAAAGTAATGAACGAACCCGTTGCTCTTCTTTATCGGCATTGTATCCTGTATGAGTAATCATGGTCTGATATCCTTTGGCATCAGTTACCATCTCAATTCCTTTTAAAATATCCGCAAAAACTTGGTTGGTTAACGATGGAAACACAACCCCAATCGCATTACTTTTTGCATTTGATAACATATCAGGCGCTTTATTAGGGATATAACCAAGCTGCTCGATTGCCGCTGAAATTTGAGACTGTAGTGGTTTAGACACTAAATTAGGATCGCGTAAATATCGACTCACTGTCATTTTACTTATGCCAATTAAATTAGCAATTTCTTGCAAACCAGTTCGCCGTTTTTTACTATAACTCATCACTGTTTTTCCGGAAGTTGTGGCTGCCAATCAATCGGTGTTTTACCCTGTTTTATAATAAGATCGTTTGCCTTTGAGAAATGCTTACAACCCAAAAAGCCACGATGTGCAGATAATGGTGATGGATGCACAGACGTTAAAACATGATGTTTTTGCCGATCGATAAATTGCCCTTTTTTTTGAGCGGGTGAGCCCCACAATAAAAATACAACACCTTCAAGATATTTATCAATTGCCGCAATAACATGGTCAGTAAACGTTTCCCAACCTATTTTAGCGTGGGAATGAGCTTGCCCTGCTTGAACAGTTAATACCGTATTTAATAAAAGAACACCTTGATTTGCCCAAGAACCTAAATAACCATAAGAAGGAATTTTGAAACCCTCAATATCCGTCGAAAGCTCTTTATAGATATTAAGTAACGATGGTGGTGGTTTAACGCCAGGTAGTACTGAAAACGACAAACCGTGAGCTTGATTAGGTCCATGATATGGATCTTGTCCTAATATCACGACTTTAATGTCATTAAAAGGCGTAAAGCGGAATGCATTAAACACATCATGCTGTGGAGGATAAATCACTTTACCTTTAGCTCGTTCTGATGCGACAAATTGCAATATTTGTTGAAAATAAGGTTTATCTTTTTCCGATCCAATGACATCATGCCATGTTAATTGATTACTCATACAATACCTATATTATTATTTCATATGGCTCAACAACATTATCAGCCGATAACATTAATTATACCTAAAAATAATAATAAACCTAACAGTAATCAAGTACGTTTAATCTAAATAAACACGCTTAAAAATTCAATTAAACATAAATTAGGCATAACTTGCTCGTTCAGCATCAATATTTAACGATCATTTTTGTAATAATCCAAGTTTTTGAATTAAGATCTGAAATTTGGATTGATTAATAATCTAATTAATTTTATTAATGAGTAACACACTCATCATCAAAGTAATCATCCCAAAGGGATTAATGATATTTATGGTTATTGGCAATACGTATACTTAGATGAATAATATAAAATATGCATAAGATCATATTTGTATTGATAATCGTATTGCTATTGATAAAAAGTTATTAAATGATAATAGGCTAGGTGTGGCATTAAAATTTACTTTTACCTTAAGTGAACCGCTTAAAATTGATGTAAAAAATACCGTTTTTAAGGCAACTTGATTTACCTAACTTATTAATCGTCGTTTTATTACTTGTAAAGTATTTTAATACAATTGAATAATAATATCTTACATATCAATCAGTTGATTAGTTTAAAAAAAATATTAATCAATTTTTATCAAAGGTATTACTTATCGAATTAATAGCTTTTTTTGACTTTAATCAAAACTTGAAAGTGCTATATTAACCTTAATTATTTTAGGGCAATAAGGCCCCGTTAGGAGGATTTAAAAATGATTACAGGTATCCAAATTACTAAAGCAGACAATGCAGCACTTCTTAACTCTTTCTGGTTATTGGACGACTCTACAAAAGAAGCTCGTTGTGTCGCTGCAAAATCAGTTTATAAAGAAGATCAAGTTATCCCAACTGCAGAACTTGGTCAATTCGAATATCGTGAAGTTCCATTAGATGTTGCTCCAACTATCAAAGTTGAAGGTGGTCAACACTTAAATGTGAATGTTCTTCGTCGTGAAACTTTAGAAGATGCTGTTCAACACCCAGAAAAATATCCACAATTAACTATTCGTGTTTCTGGTTATGCAGTTCGTTTCAACTCATTAACTGCTGAACAACAACGCGACGTTATTGCTCGTACATTCACAACTAAAATGTAATTTTAGTTTATTATCGAATGATTAAAACCCAGCTTATGCTGGGTTTATTTTTATGAAAAAACAAATTTCTTTGTTCTAAACTAGTCTACCCAAGCTAAATACTCCATCCAAGCAGGATCAAACTCACAGTCAATTTTTACTGATAGATCTTGATATTGATTTAATATATTTTGAATTATTTGAGTAGCAAAATGTTTATCTTCTACATACCAAAGCATAGTTCTTGTTGCTTGGTGTAAAGAATTTTGGGCATGAATGCCTTTCTTATTTTCACGGAAAGCGGCGCTAATGGCATCTTCTATATCGTAAACTAACGATAAGGTCTCTTTACAATCTAGCTCTATACTCAGATTAAGTCCATAACCATAATTAATATCACAAGCCAATGCATTAGCCGTTTCGTTACGCTGCACTAAGGTCGTATCATCAGGATCATCTTTACTTGCTAATTCAAATACAAACAATTGATCTTCACTTTCAGAAATAGGAAAAATACCGGTGTGTTTTAAATCATTTTTCCAGATATCATCAAATCGTTTAGCAAACTCTTCAGCCGTAATACTATTAGAATCAGGCATTGTGTCGACAAAATTAATTGATTGCACTTTTATAGCTAAGTCGTACTCCCCTAAAAGATGATCCAAAATGACTAAAGCTAATGTTTGTGCATAATTTATTTGATCTTTGGCGATTGGTTTAGCAAACATTAAATCCAAAGCAATTTTACGATGATCTTCATGATATTGAATCAATAAATCAGATGCCCCCAATGAAAAAGAGGTACCATTAAAATTTATTTCAAAATCAGAAATTTTATTAGCTCGTTGACGAAATGCCTCGATTTCAAATAGATCTAAACTAGGTGCTAATTTAACAATTTCTACTACTAGTTCAAAACGTTCAATTTTACCTTCAGCAGTAAAAATAATTTTATGTTTTTTTACCTCTCCCCCCATAATTTCGGCAATAACGTCTAATTGGTTTTCACTTAACAAGTTATTGAGCTTTTCCATTAAATCTAAAGGTTGCAATTCACTAAGAGACTGTTCTGACTGTTTAACTTTATTCCAAAAGGATTGGATAGCTATTTTGAGGTTATCATCTTGTGTTGATTGTTGAGCAATGACTACATTTTGTGGTCGCAATTTTTGCCAAAGTTTTTTAAAAAACATAAAAAAATCCTATAGATAAAAGTGATTAAAATTATATACAAATAAAAATAATATGTAATTCAATATACTACATCAATTTAATTTTGAACAACATCGATTATCTACGTTTGATACAAAATATTGCACAAAATTTAGCTATCAAGAATTAACAAAAAAACATTTAAAAATGAGGGTTTATTGATATGAACTAGATAAATAAAAATGGCGAGGTAGTTTTTCTGCCTCGCCATTTGTACATTATTGAAAATTATTAGCCAAAAAACTTTTTCACTTTATCAAAAAAGCTTTTTTCTTTTGGACTATGCTTAGAACTTTTATCGGCTTTAAAACTTTCGCCTAATTCTTTTAACAACTCTTTTTGTTTACCCGTTAAATTAACAGGAGTTTCAACCACAACATGACAATACAAATCACCCATTGTACTACCGCGTAATGATTTGACACCTTTACCACGTAATCTAAACATTTTTCCTGTTTGTGTTTCGGCTGGTATCGTTAAACTGACTTTACCATTAAGTGTTGGTACTTCAACTTCGCCACCTAGTGACGCCAATGCAATATTAATTGGAATTTCACAATGTAAATTATTACCATCACGTTCAAAAATACCATGTGGTTTAACTTGCACTTGAACATATAAATCACCAGCTGGTGCACCGTTTAAGCCTGCTTCACCTTCACCGGAAAGTCGAATACGATTACCCGTATCCACCCCCGCAGGAATAGTTACAGAAAGTGTTTTTGTTTTTTGGATACGACCTTCGCCATGACACTTTTTACAAGGATTTTTAACTACTTTGCCTCGTCCATGACAAGTTGGGCACTCTTGCTGTACGGCAAAGAAACCTTGGCGCATTTGCACAACCCCTGCACCATGGCAAGTTTCACAGGTAACAACATCTGATGCCTTTTCTGTACCTTGACCATGACAAGTATCACAAGTAACCCATGTTGGTACTTTTATTTCTTTGCTGACACCTGCAGCGGCTTCTTCAAGTGTTAAGGTAATATTGTATTGCAGATCAGCACCACGTGATGCGCTTTGCGCTCGTCCGCCACGACCACCACCAAAGAAATCACTGAATATATCATCAAATGCTGAACCACCACTAAAGCCGCCGAAGCCACCAAATCCACCGGCACCCGCTCCTGCACCACCGCCAAAACCTTGCTCGAAAGCAGCATGCCCATATTGATCATAAGCTGCTTTTTTCTGCGCATCGGTCAAAACTTCATAAGCTTCTTTCACTTCTTTAAATTTTGCTTCTGCTTCAGCTTTATTATCCTGATTTTTATCAGGATGATATTTCATGGCAAGGCGTTTATAGGCTTTTTTTATTTCAGCTTCAGTGGCACTTTTACTTACGCCTAATGTTTCATAATAATCTTTCTTCGCCATAATTTACCTTTATTTTTATTTATTACATAAACAACTAAACGGGCTTGAGTTACCTCGCGCCCGTTTAATGTGTTACATGTTTAAAACTCGTTGAAATAACTCATTAAAAAACACAGCGGTTAATGCTTATTTTTTATCATCATCAACTTCTTTAAAGTCTGCATCAACAACATCGTCTTGCGCTGTAGAGCTACTTCCAGCTTGGTCTGACTGTTCTGTCTGACCTTGTTGCTGTGCTAATTCAAGCAATTTTTTAGATGCTTCCATTAATGCATTAATTTTCGCTTCGATTTCAGCTTTATCTTCACCACGCGCTGCAACTTCTAATGCACTCACTGCATCTTCAATGGCTGTTTTATCAGCAGCTGGTAATTTATCGCCTGCATCAGACACTTGTTTACGCGTTGAGTGAACAAGGTGATCTGCTTGGTTACGAATTTGAGCTAACTCTTCAAACTTACGGTCAGCTTCTGCATTCGCCTCAGCATCATTTACCATTTTTTGAATCTCTTCTTCACTTAAACCTGAAGAAGCTTTAATAGTAATATTTTGTTCACGTCCAGTGTTTTTATCTTTTGCTGATACATGTAAGATACCGTCAGCATCAATATCAAATGTTACTTCAATTTGTGGCATACCACGCGGTGCAGCTTGAATACCATCAAGATTAAACTGACCTAATGATTTGTTATCACTTGCACGTTTACGTTCACCTTGTAACACATGAATGGTTACCGCTGATTGATTATCTTCAGCTGTTGAGAACACTTGACTATGTTTAGTTGGGATAGTTGTGTTTTTCTCAATCAAGGTAGTCATCACACCACCCATTGTTTCAATACCTAAAGATAATGGTGTTACATCAAGTAATAACACATCTTTAACATCACCACCAAGTACCCCACCTTGTACTGCTGCGCCCACTGCTACAGCTTCATCAGGGTTAACGTCTTTACGTGGTTCTTTACCAAAGAAGTCAGCAACCGCTTTTTGCACCATAGGCATACGAGTTTGACCACCGACTAAAATAACATCTTTAATATCAGATACAGATAAACCAGCATCTTGTAGTGCAGTTTTAACCGGATCCATTGAGCGTTTAACTAAATCTTCGACTAATGATTCAAGTTTAGCGCGTGTCACTTTAATATTTAAGTGTTTTGGACCTGATGCATCAGCCGTGATATATGGTAAGTTGATATCAGTTTGTTGTGCTGATGATAATTCAATTTTCGCTTTTTCTGCCGCTTCTTTTAAACGTTGCATTGCAAGTGGATCATTTTTCAGATCGAATCCTTGTTCACGTTTAAATTCATCAACTAAATAGTTAATTAAGCGTGAGTCAAAGTCTTCACCACCTAAATGAGTATCACCATTAGTTGCTAATACTTCGAATGTTTTCTCTCCATCAACATCGTCAATTTCGATAATTGAGATATCAAATGTACCACCACCAAGGTCGTATACAGCGATAGTGCGGTTACCCACATCTTTATCTAAACCGTAAGCAAGTGCAGCGGCTGTTGGTTCGTTAATAATACGTTTAACATCTAAACCAGCAATACGGCCCGCATCTTTAGTTGCTTGACGCTGTGCATCATTAAAATACGCTGGAACAGTGATAACTGCTTCAGTGACTGGCTCACCAAGATAATCTTCTGCGGTTTTTTTCATTTTCTTCAATACTTCAGCAGAGATTTGCGGTGGCGCAATTTTTTGACCTTTGACATCTACCCATGCATCGCCATTATCAGCTTTAACAATTTTATAAGGCATAATAGCAACATCACGTTGTACTTCGGCATCATCATAACGACGACCAATTAAACGTTTAATGGCAAATAGTGTATTTTGTGGATTGGTTACTGCTTGGCGTTTAGCGGGTTGACCAACTAAAATTTCACCATCTTGTGTATATGCAATAATTGACGGGGTTGTACGATCGCCTTCAGCATTTTCTAATACTTTTGCTTGACCATTGTCCATTACTGCAACACATGAATTTGTTGTACCTAAATCAATACCAATAATTTTACCCATAATCTTTTCTCCTCAAAACCTGTATTTTATTTCTTGTATATAAGTCTTAAATATTTATTTTCAAGAGCTTATTTTTCACAAAGAAATGTTATTGTTTCCACATAAATGGGAACATTATTATCAATATCAAGGGGGCAAAAAAATTATTTTTTCTTAAATCTTGATTATCAGCTTTTCTACACTTATTATTGCCGCTCTTTTTTATTATGATAATTATTTATAGGATCCTTATGGAACAAACTAAACTTGCAAACCCAGGTCCACTTGGCTTGATGGGATTTGGCATGACCACCATTTTATTAAATATTCATAATGCAGGATTTTTCCCTGTGATGACAGCAATCGTTTCTATGGGTATTTTTTATGGAGGGCTTGCGCAAGTCATTGCTGGAATTTTAGAATTTCGCAAAGGTAACACGTTTGGTACAACTGCATTCACCTCTTATGGTTTCTTTTGGATTGCATTAGTAGGAATTTGGTATTTACCAACCTCACCAGCAACTGCACCAACTGATGCAACTTTTGTCGGTATTTTCCTTGCGTTATGGGGGATTTTTACCGCTTTTATGTTTATTGGTACCTTAAAAGCTAATCGTGCATTACAATTCGTTTTTGCTAGTTTAACGATTTTATTTGCTTTATTAGCAATTGGTAACATTTGTGGCAACCATGACATTATTCATATAGCTGGTTTTGAAGGTATTATCTGCGGAGCTAGCGCTATTTACCTTGCCATGGCCGAAGTACTTAATGAACAATATGGCCGTACAATTTTACCAATTGGCGCGCCTAAAGGTGCTGCACATTAATAATATTAAGTCGTCATGCAATGACGAATAAGCGAGTAATAAAAACGGGGGATACCCCGTTTTTTTTATAAAAAATTACTCAATTAATGAATTATTTAGTGTGTTTGGTGAGTAAAGCCTTGCATACATTTACAAGAGATTGAGTATGCTTGGTAATTATTTGCTCTGATAGATAATTATCTTTTGAAGAGCCAGCATTCTTGATAAGAATTTTACTATCTTGATCGATATTACCAGATGTAATCATTAAGTAGTTGGTTAATTGTGTTGCCATTTCACCAGAATGAAAAGTCACACCATCTAAAGTTAGCATTGATGTTTTCGGTTTTAAAAAAATTAAATCCTCCCCATTACCAATACTATCGATAAAAATAAATTTTTTTTCTTTCATTTGTTCCGAATAGCTTTCTAACATTTTTAAACCATATTGGCCACCATTACCATCGTCGTATAAAACAAACGCAATTTTTTTCTTTTCTTTTTTATCAAGCTGATGAATTAAATTAATAATTGTAATAATACTTGAAGTATTACAAACAAAATTCTTTTGATTGGGAATGCCATTTTTGTATTTTAAAACAATAAAAAATAATAAAATGGTCGAAATAATCGACAATATTCCGGAAATACTAAAAAATCCCTCAACTTGAATTTTAGGAATAAAAACAAAGTAATTTAATATCAGTGACGCGATAAATAAGATAATAATAGGTAAAATACCTACTAAATAACCTAATTTACTAAATTGAGGCGTGAATGCGTATTTTTTCTGAAGATTAAAATTTTTAATACCGGTATCATAATAAGTACAAATAATTAATTCAGCTTTATCTAAATCACCAATATAAGCATTGTAATAATTTTCATATCGTCTTGTTGCTAACTTTAATTTTGCTACTTTGGCTTCAACACTATAACCTAATTGAATCAGTTCTTTCGATATTACTCTTAAAAAAGTAATTTTCTCTTTAGACGTAAATCGTTTACCAAAAATGACACAGTATCTTAGTACAAGGTCTTTAAATTTATCCATTTTTAATCATTATTTGAATTTAGAAAAACTGTTAGTGCGATTTATCATTCACACTAACAGCGAAACAAATAGATAATATTAAAATGATGATTATCTATTAAAGATGTGAGTTTAATCAATAATCATCTTCGTTTTGAGATTGGGCAAAATTAGCCATATTGCCAATAGCTTCTTGAATATTTTCTTGTCCTGCCTCAATACACTCTTTTGCTAAATCCAGTAGTGATAATGAATCCCTATTACATACAGCATTAATGACCATTGGCAAGTTCATACCGGTAATTATCCGGACATTCATACCTAATTTTTCCCACTCAGGCAAACATCGCATTGATGCGTTATAAGGCGAGGCACCAAACAAATCGACAAAAATTAATACACCTTTACCACTATTAAGCGACTTTGAACAATTAAACAAATCGGTTTTTAATTGATTAATATCTTGTCCTGGATTAAGCGATAATGATGCAAATTTATCTTGTTCACCAACAATCATTGTAACACTATCTTTAATCCCTTCAGCCATCTTGCCATGACTCACTAATAATACACCTATCATATTATTTTCCTCGATTATTCAAACATTTTAATCGCTTCATTTAACGTTACTTTTTTCAAAGAAGGGGTTGCTTGAAAATAGATATCCATATTGGGATAGCTGTTTTGTAAATCGATTAGCAAATCAAGTTGTTGTTTATTAATTGATACTTCTTTAATTATTGACGTTGCTCCCGGTACAAGTGGTAAACCACCAATATTAAGATTGGTTATTGGCACGCCCGCCTTAATAATTTTATACATAACTTCAATATTTTTAGTAATCAAAATAACATTAAAATCATCATACTGGCGATCATTCCAATATCTTACTGCACCATCTTCTTTTAATACTCTTATTTTATGCCCTGTGCTGGCACCAGCACCTAAAATAATATTTTTAGTAAACTCATCATTTGCAGAGTAATCATCGGCTACAAACAACGCATTTGCTCCGGCTGCTTTAGACACATTAGTGGCAACTTGACCATGAATAAGGCGACTATCTACGCGCGCTAAAACGACTTTTCCCATAATTTAACCTCTATATTTTTTAATTTTATAAAATGCCAATAGCTGCTAATACACCGAGTATTATTGTTAATCCAACTAATGCTTGAGTTACTTTTAATCCTTTCTTATAAAAATAGAAATATAATCCCATCACAACCATAAGTGGCAAAACCCCTGGTAAAATTTTATCCAATGTGTCTTGGATCACGAAATCTTTGCCTGATAAAGTAAATTTTAAACTTGATGATACTTTAATATAACTAGCAGCTAAAATCCCCATCATAAACAACCCTAAAATGGATAGTGCTTCAATAATCATCTGCATTTTATTACCAACAACTTCAGTTGCCGCATTTCGACCTAACTTAAAGCCTAACTGAGCAAAATAGTACCCCACAAAAAGTTGATAAATGACAAAAGCAAAGAAAGGAAATAAAGCACCGATTGCTAGACCTTCTTGAGCCCAAGGTAGCGCAATGGCTATGAAGATATACTGAATGGTTCCTGAGTCAATCGCGTCACCAATTCCCGCCAAGGCCCCCATTAAACCCGCTTTGGTATTATAAAGCACATCATTATCAATACTGATCGGTTTTTTCTGATAAACTTCATCTGCTCTTACAGATTCTAATGAAGCCATAATGCCTGAGATAGTACCGCCGCCCCAAGTTATCTGGGTATTAAAAAACAGTAAATGTCTTTGGTAAGCAGCAGCTAACTCACTTTTTGATTTATATAATTTTTTAAGAATTGGCATTAACCCCCACATTAACGAAGCAGCTAGATAACGGTCAAATGAGTGTGGGATCTCATTAGCATAATACCACCGTAACCAAGCAAAAGTGATATCTCGTTTAGTAATTGCCTCTGGCTTTAGATCGATACTTTCTTGTACTATTTGTGTCATTATAAAATTCCTCTTTCTAATCTATTAATCAAATAGTTACAGATTAATAATCATCATCATCAATTTGATTGTTATTATTTGAATTACTTCTTGGTTGATCTGCGACAGAATTAACTGCTTCACTTTTTGCTAGAACAAAAATAAATGCAATGATAGCGCCAACAATCGCGTAAGTGACCATGGTGATATTAAGTGGTTTTGCCATAACAGCCATAAAATACGCAAGTAAGAAGAAAATAATGTAACTTTTTTTACCAATAACATAGATAGTTAATGCAATACCGACAGCAGCAAGTCCGCCACCAATAACATTAAGGATGTGGAAAACTAATCCCCCTGCATTTGTTTTAATAACATCCGCAATAATTGGCGCACCAAAATACAGTGCTACAAACATAAATGGGACAAAAAGAACAAAGCTACAAATTATTGGTAGTATGATGATTGATAAAGTTAGACCAGAGCTATTTGCCTCTTGTGCATACTTTTCAGTTAATTTCATAATCATCGTATTAAAGAAAAATCTTAACTGATATAGGTAAGATCCCAATAATCCAACAGGCACTGCAACGGCAACTGCAGCGGTTGGTTCCATTTTACCCAGTAAAGCGACAGGAACCGCAACGGCTGTTGCAATGGCAGGTTCTGATGGCATTTGCCCACCTGGTGAAAAAACGCCCATGTAGATTAGTTGAATAGCTGCTGTGGTTATCATGGCATTATGAATATCATTAAAGACAATACCGACAATTAACCCCGTCATCATCGGTGTAAATCTTAGTGTCAAAGTTGCCCCACCTAGCCCCCGAGACATAACCATCGCAACCCATACTGAAATAATCGCGGCTTGTAGAAATGTAACATGCATATCTTGCATATCTAAACTCCTTGATATTGTTATTATCAATTAAACTTTAAAATAAACCATTAAGAAACAACGGATTGCAATTGTAAATTATTGACAAAATTTTCTACATCCTGCACACATTTTTCACCCATACCTTGTAAACATTCAATGGCATAAGCTGAAGTATGAGGTGTGACAAGCACTTTTGGATGCTGGACTAAGGGATTATCGTTATATGAAGGTTCAACGTACATTACATCTGTTGCATGTCCTGCAACAACACCACTATCTAGCGCGTTAATTAATGCACTTTCGTCAATCAATTCGGCTCGTGCGGTATTTGTAATATAAACACCTTTTTTCATCAAAGAAAATTGAGGTTGTTTTAATATATGGTAGCTTGTTTCGTTTAATGATGCATTTAAAGAGATGATATCAGCATTTTTCAGCAAATAATCTAACTCAACAATTTCGATACTGTGTTTACTCGCCCATGTTTTGTTAACTTTAGGATCAACAACCAGTAATCGAGCATTAAAACCGTGTTTGAATATTTCTGCTACGCGGCTACCAATATTCCCACATCCGATAACACCAACAGTTTTACCCGTAACATTGATGCCTAGAAAAGAGGCTCTTTTTTGCCATTCATTTGCCTTAACCGCAGCTTGAGATTGAACAGTTTGTCTAATTAATGCCAATAAATTAGTCACAGCATTTTCGGCAACCGCATCACGCTCAACTAAAGGCGGCACAATAGTGACGATAGTTCCATGCTCTTTAGCTGCTACTACATCAACATTATTAAAGCCGATACCATGACGTGAAAGTAGGAGTAAAGGTTGTTTTTTATTATCAAAAAACGCCTTGTTAAAAAATGGTCTAACACTTGCTATAACAATATTGAATTCTTGCAATGCGTCGGCGAGTTCTTTTCCGGGAATATTATTTTCAAAAGTAAAATGTTTTACTTCACCAATTTTTTCTAATCGTTTTAAATGATCAGGAAAATATTTCCCAAAACTACTTGAGTTGATTATTGCAATTTTATAATTTTTCACTCAATGCTCCTAATTAATCATACACCCTTACGTATTAATTATCGGAAAATAAAGGTAATTTACTTTCCAGACAGCCATAATGTGACTGGTAACATTTAGTATAATTTATAAGATTTAGAAAAAAGTGAATTTAGATCACAGATTTAATAAAAAACTTTTTCTATTAAATAGAGCCCAAAAACGAAAGATATTGGAAAGCCAATAAACTATTTTTGATAAAAAATCGCAATGCAATTTAGTTCATCAATTATCAAATTAACCAATCCAATTGAATCATACTTAAAATGAGTATCAGTAATAAAAAAATTGAGCACTGCAATAGGCAGATGGTGAATGATAAGATCCCGTATAGATAGGGCCATAAAGAAAGTATTTAGACTTCACTGAACAATAAAAAAGGGCATATAGCCCTTTTTATAATCAATTCAGATAAATAAGCGAGTATTTAAAGTTGATATATTACTTTTTATAAGCATCATTATGCACGCCTATCGCAGCACGACCTGACGGATCATTGAGATTTTTAAATGACTCATCCCACTCAATCGCTTTTGCTGTTGAGCAAGCAACCGTTGGACCACCCGGTACACAGTGAGCAGCACTTTCAACTGGGAATAATTCATCAAAAATTTCACGATACATATATGCTTCTTTTGAAGCGGGTGTGTTATATGGAAAACGGAATTTAGCATTTGCTAATTGCTGGTCAGTAATTTTACTTTCAGCAATCTCTTTTAATGTGTCAATCCAGCTATAACCTACACCATCAGAAAACTGTTCTTTTTGACGCCAAACAACAGATGCGGGTAAATAAGACTCAAATGCTTCACGGACAATATGTTTTTCCATTTTGCCGTTGCTGCCACACATTTTATCTTTAGGATTAATGCGCATCGCCACATCTAAGAATTTTTTATCCAAGAATGGAACACGAGCCTCAACGCCCCATGCTGCCATGGCTTTATTAGCACGAGCACAATCATACATATGAAGTGCCGCTAATTTACGAACCGTTTCTTCATGGAACTCTTTGGCGTTTGGCGCTTTATGGAAATACAAATAGCCACCAAATACTTCATCGGCACCTTCACCCGATAAGACCATTTTAATGCCCATCGCTTTAATTTTTCGCGCCATCAAATACATTGGTGTAGAAGCTCGGATGGTTGTTACATCGTAAGTTTCAATAAAATAAATTACATCACGAATAGCATCAATACCTTCTTGAATAGTAAAGTTAATTTCGTGGTGAACGGTACCAAGATGGTCAGCAACAGCCTGTGCAGCTTTAAGATCAGGCGCGCCTTTCAAGCCAACAGCAAATGAATGCAATTGTGGCCACCAAGCTTCAGATTTTTCATGATCTTCAACCCGTCTTGCTGAGAATTTTTTGGTAATAGCTGAAATAACCGAAGAATCAAGTCCTCCAGAAAGTAGTACGCCATAAGGAACATCAGACATAAGATGGCTTTTAACCGACTCTTCTAATGCTACACGAAGTTCGTTAATGTCAGTTTTATTATCTTTGACATTTTCGTAATCCATCCAATCGCGTTTGTAATAAGTTTTGATTTCACCTTCAGTGCTTGACAAATAACTGCCCGGCGGAAAAGCTTCAATCGTTTTACAAACTGGCACTAATGCTTTCATTTCAGAAGCGACGTAAAATGTGCCATTTTCGTCATAACCCATATACATAGGAATAATGCCAATATGGTCACGACCAATAAAGTAAGCATCTTTATTAATATCATAAAGAACAAACGCGAACATACCTTGTAAGTCATCAAGGCAATGAATGCCTTTTTCTTGATACAGAGCAAGGATTACTTCACAGTCTGATCCTGTTTGAAATTCATAACGATCTTTGTACTGATTTCGGAGTTCTTGATGATTATAAATTTCGCCATTAACTGCTAAAACTAATGTTTTATCTTTATTATAAAGTGGCTGAGATCCAGTATTAACATCAACAATTGATAAACGTTCATGAGCAAGGATTGCTTTATCAGAAGCAAAAATACCAGACCAATCAGGTCCACGATGACGCTGTAGACTTGATAATTCTAGTGCTTTTGTTCGTAGTTGTTCTGGATCTGATTTAATATCAAGAATACCTAAAATCGAACACATTGATTTTCTCCATTTAAAATCGCACACGCGATACTATTACAAAATAAAAAACTAACTAAAAAATTCACACCATTGTTATTAGTAAAATAAGGTATGTCAAACTATCTGTTTAACAGCATACACATTATTCATACACAATTAAAGTACAATGTGATTATACTTTTCCTATTACTGCGAAAAGCTAAAAATTATTTTTTTAACCAGCGACCTTGTTGCTTGATATATTGCCCTGCTGGGGTTTTCTCTTGAGCTTTACTACCCGCTCTTTTTTCAACTTCACTTAAAGACACATTCGTTTCAGCTGAGACTTTTTGATATTGTGCTTTACGAGCCTGGTTAATTAATTGAGCAATTTCACTTGCATTAGCTTCATTTTTAACTACACCTAAATAACCATCATCTTGCTCACCCACAAAACCTTGCGCTTTAGCTTGACTCAATGCATCCATTGCTTGATCTAAATTTAATGCAAAAACGGAAAAAGATAAAACCATCGACAATAAAACACATGATACTTTTTTATAGATTGTCATAACAACCCCCTAAACAATTACATCATAATTTATTTAATTGAATATAAATAACAAAAGTTATTGATATACCATATTAGATTTTTATTTATCAATATCAAAAATGCCAATCAAACACTAAAATCCAATCATTTAATATAAGCCTGACTTATTAATAATATTATCTAATGCCTTATCAACTTTAATATTAATTTGGTGATCTATTTTTACATTTAAATTAATATTAATAGGTTCACTTGGTGCTTCTACTTTAACTGTGGGTGAACATCCACTTAATATAGTGGCACATATCACCATTGCAATAACATTTCGTAGCATAAAATAACCTCTTATTTAAAAGATTCCTTCTTTAAATGTGCTTCAATACGTTGACGAATCGGTTCACTAATGTGATCTGATAATTGTAAACTCATCAATAATTTAACAATATTTTCTTGTAGATTAATATTTAAATTAACGGCTTTACCTTTTTTTATTTTTGGATTTTTGCCTTGAATGTTAATCGCTAAATTTGCTATTTCATCAGCATAATTAACACTAGCAGCAAGTTTAGTATATTCAAAATTCTGTAACACATTGGTGACTAATTGCATGTTAGGATTGTTTTTTGCATAATCTTGCAATGCTGAATTATTAAATGCTAAATACCCTGATGCAGTTGTAGCAAGTTCACCGTTTTCAATAGAGACATTATACCTATTATTATTTGCTGTTGAAATCTGAGTTATTTTGATTGGTAACATACCATCAATAGATCCTTCACCATTAAGTCCCTCAACCGGGTAAGTGGTTAAGATATCCTTTAATTGGATTGCTTTTAAATAGACTTTGATACTTTGCTTAAGTTTATTGAAATTTATTGTGCTATTGTTAACCAAAATTTTTCCAGAAAAAAGCGTTGACTCAAAGCGATGCCAACTTAATTTGCCTTTGCTTATGGCGTTAAAAGATGCTAAATATTCTCCGGCAAATTTTACATTTTCAAATAATATGCCGACATTCACATTTCGTATTCTTGTATTAAATGTTTCAATCAAGAACTTATTATCTTTAACTAAAAGTTGCCCACCACTTGATGCTGATTTGATTTCAACATTATCATAAATACCATCCAAATTTTGGATATTAAATCTTCCGTCAATGATGACATTTTCAATAGTAACTGGAATTTTAGATTGCATTGCAAAATTTAGTGTGCCATTAAGATTAGCTAACATTAGGTTGGGTGAAATACTTACTTGCTCTGCATTTATTGTCGAGTTACTGACATTGAGTGAAAGACGATCATGTTTTAGCCACCCATTAAAAAGAACCGTTATTTTGGCATTTTTTATATCAGCTTGATTTAAGATAGTATTAAATTCAGCAGTGGTGATATCCACTCGAGATTCAGCACGATTTAACAATAAATTAGCTGAAAGTTCACCACTATAATTTTTATTGAATGAAGCACGAAGTTGCAATGAATCTAACTGCTTTTCCACATTAATTTTAATATCAATAAGTTCATTGCGTTGCTGATAAAAACGTATTGAATCAATATGTATTAATTTGGGAAGCCATGTATAAAAACTAGCGAAATTGGAAAAGGGGCTATCTGATTGTTCAGTATGACTTTTATCATCTATTGGCAATGAATCTGTATCGATTTTACTTTGATTTGCTTGCCAGTAAATTTCTAAATCTGTCGCCGATAAATTCGACCAAGAAAATTTTAAATTTTTACCGGTAATTTTCAGTTGAGATTGTTTAGATAGGGTCAGTTCATCAAAACATAAACCGTTAAAACCGATGCTCATACCTCGCCAATCAACTGTAAGACCGAGTTCTTGTTTTAAACTCTGCCAATACCACCATCCAAATGAACTAAATAATAGCACAATGAGTAATAGAAAAGATGGGATCAAATAACGCTTCTTTAAACGTACCATTTAATATTCCTGACCCATTACATTCATTGCCGGTTTTGCCGGCAATGATAATTGAATCACACTGATGTCTGTTCCCGTTGATCAATATAAGCAAGCGCTTTATCTATACGAGCTAAAGTCCGTTTTTTACCTACAGCAAAAACGGTTGCATCAACCGATGGAGATTGACCAATACCCGTTACAGCAACGCGTAATGGCATACCCACTTTACCCATACCAACCTCAAGCTCAGTTGCGGTTGCTTCAATAGCATGATGAATTTTATCAATTTGCCAATCAAAATCAGCAATCGCCTCAATTTTCGCTTTAATAGCTAATAGTGGCGCTTTAGCAACTGGGCGTAGGTGTTTTTTAGCTGCATCAGCATCAAAATCATCAAAATCTTGATAACAATACGCACATGACTCAGCCATCTCTTTCAAGGTTTTACAACGCTCAGCAAACAATTTAATTATGGTTATAAGATCAGGACCTTGACTTAAATCATAGCCATGTTGGTTCATATGCCAAACTAAATGCTGCGCAACATAGTCGGCATCCAAATGATTAATATAATGATGATTCAACCAAAGTAATTTTTCGGTATTAAACGCACTTGCAGATTTACTTACTGCATTTAACGAAAATAGATCTATCATTTCAGATATCGAAAAGATCTCTTGATCACCATGTGACCAACCAAGACGCACCAAATAGTTAAGTAATGCTTCCGGTAAATAGCCATCATCACGATACTGCATCACACTTACTGCACCATGACGTTTTGATAATTTTTGTCCGTCGTCACCTAAAATCATTGATACATGCCCATACTCAGGTAGAGGTGCATCTAATGCTTTAAGAATATTAATTTGACGAGGCGTATTATTAATATGATCTTCACCGCGTATAACATGTGTAATTTGCATATCCCAATCATCAACGACAACGCAAAAATTATAAGTAGGTGAACCATCAGTTCGGCGAATAATTAAATCATCAAGCTCTTTATTGGCAATTTCAATTGGACCACGAATTAAATCGTTGAAAACAACAACGCCATCAACCGGATTAGCAAAACGCACAACATGCGGCTCATCATGAGTATGCTGTTTTTGTACAGCATCACAACGACAATGCCCATCATAACGGGCTTTTTCCCCTTTTGCCATTTGCTCTTCGCGCAGTTTTTCTAGGCGCTCTTTAGAACAATAGCAACGGTAAGCCGTTCCTTTGGCCAACATTTCGTCAATCACTTGATTATAGCGATCAAAACGCTTAGTTTGGAAATATGGGCCTTCATCCCATGACAATTTAAGCCAATTCATACCATCCATGATAGCATCAATCGCTTCTGGTGTTGAACGCTCAAGATCAGTGTCTTCTATACGTAAGACAAATGAACCCTTGGCATGGCGAGTATAGAGCCAAGAATAAAGTGCAGTACGAGCACCACCAACATGTAAATAGCCAGTTGGACTTGGCGCAAAACGAGTTTTAATTTTCATGAAATAATCCTAATAATAACAAAAGTAAGCTTGGTCATGAAAACTCAAAACCAACGCTTTTTTCTCTAATTCGACCCAATCAGTCAATAGAATAACTTTTTGATATAAATTCAGTTTAGTTGCTTATTCTAGCATGGTAAAAGGTTTCGGCAATAGCCGATTACTATCGGCAACATGATTGCGACAATCGTTAATACAGTTAAGTTGATTTAGACGATTTAATAGAAATCGTTGAACAAACAAATCTATGCGTGTTTTAACTAAAAATTAATGTGCTTCATCCCAATTATTACCCACACCGACATCCACTTTTAACGGGACTGATAATTGGTAACAATTTTCCATAATAGATTTAATTTCAGTTCGATACGCATCAACTAATTCATGCTTAACCTCAAACACTAACTCATCGTGCACTTGCATAACCATTCTTATATTACCGGCTGACTGTTTTTTAATCCATTTACTCATCTCAATCATGGCAATTTTGATAATATCAGCAGCAGTGCCTTGCATCGGTGCATTAATCGCTGCGCGTTCCGCTCCGCGGCGCTCAATGCCATTTGTTGAGGTGATTTTTGGTAGATATAAACGTCGACCCGAAAGTGTTTCAACATAACCACGTTCAGCGGCTAACTGACGCGTTTGTTCCATATAGTTTTGTACGCCGGGATAACGTTCAAAATACCGATCGATATAAAATTGTGCTTCTTTGCGAGCTACATTGATTTGTTTCGACAAACCAAAAGCACTCATGCCATAAATCAGTCCAAAATTCACCGCTTTCGCTCGGCGCCTTTCTTCTGATGTCACTTCACTTTCGGACTTGCCTAAAATTTCGCCCGCAGTTACGCGGTGGATATCTTTGTCATGAGCAAAAGCATTAAGTAAGCTTTTATCTTGCGACAAATGCGCCATGATACGTAACTCAATTTGTGAGTAATCCGCCGAGATGATCTTATACCCTTCTGGGGCAATAAACGCTTGACGAATGCGGCGACCTTCTTCATTTCGAACTGGAATATTTTGTAAATTTGGGTCATTAGAAGATAAGCGCCCCGTCACTGTACCAATTTGGTTATAATTGGTATGAATACGATGATCAATAGGGCTAATCATTAATGGTAATTTATCAGTATAGGTATTTTTAAGTTTTGCCAAGCCTCGATAAAACAGAATCATACGTGGCAATTGATAATCATTAGCAAGTTCACTTAGCACTTCTTCACTGGTTGATGGATCACCCTTAGGTGTTTTTTTCAATACCGGCAATTGATGCTTATCAAATAAAATGGCTTGTATTTGTTTTGGCGAAGCAGGATTAAATTTTTCGCCAGCCAAAAATTGTAGTTGTTGCTCGGTTTCCCTTAGTTTGCTGTCCAATTCCTTTGAATATTCATTGAGCAACTTAGCATCGACTAAAACGCCTGTTCTTTCCATCTCGGCAAGTACCAGAGCAAGCGGCATTTCAACATCAGTAAAGAGTTTGATTAATTTTGGATCTTTTTCAAGGCTTGGCCACAATTTATTATGCAGTTGTAGCGTAATATCGGCATCTTCAGCGGCATATTGAGTGGTTTTTTCAATATCAATGGCATCAATAGTTAGCTGTTTTTTATCTAACTTAGTCAGTTCATTATAAGTAATAGTTTTATGATTTAGGTAACGATGAGCCATACTATCCATATCATGACGTTCGGTACTATTTAATACATAAGACTCAAGCATCGTATCAAAAGCAATGCCTTGCACTTTAATATCATAATTAGCCAAAATACTATAATCAAACTTAGCATTTTGCGCGATCTTTTTGATATTAGGATTTTCTAAAATTGGTTTTAATTTTGCTAATACTTCATCAAGTGGTAACTGATCTGGAACCCCTAAGTATTGATGAGCTAGAGGAATATAAGCGGCTTGATAAGGAACCACACTTAACGATATTCCAACGAGCTTAGCATGCACATGATCAACACTATCTGTTTCTGTATCAAAAGCAAATTGTTTACTATTACTTAACTTAGTGAGCCATTCATCGAGTTGTGCCGACGTTAAAATGCATTGATAATCAGACTCTTTATTTTGTTTAACGTCTTCATTATCGGAAAATAATGGCACACCACCGCTAGGGGATGATTTTTGTTGTTTTAAGAAAGTACCTGCCATTAACTCTTTTTGCCAGCGGTGAAAACCATAATAGGCAAATAATTCGTTTAATGCATTCACATCAATATCACTTACCATCAGTTGTTCGCTAGTAAAATCCAATTCTACATCAGTTTTAATGGTGGCAAGTAAATAAGAGAGTTCAGCCTCTTTTTGGTTATCAATCAGTTTTTGTTTTAAAGATTTTGCGCCACGAATTGAAAGTTTTTCAATTTCATCAAGACGAGCATAAATATCTGTGATGCCACTAAATTCAGCTAATAAGCTTTGAGCTGTTTTTTCACCAACACCAGGAACGCCAGGAATATTATCGGAAGAATCGCCACGCAGTGCTAAATAATCAATAATTTTCTCGGGTGGAACACCAAATTTTTCGATCACCCCTTGAGGATTAAGTACGGTGTTATTCATAGTGTTAATTAAAGTAATGTTATGACTCACTAACTGAGCCATATCTTTATCACCAGTACTAATTAGCACATCCAGATTTTCGCTTTCAGCTTGTCTAGCTAACGTACCAATAACATCATCAGCTTCAACACCTTCAATACACAGTAAGGGTAATCCCATTGCTTTCAAAATAGTATGAATAGGCTCAATTTGAGGGCGAAGATTTTCAGGCATCGCTTCGCGGGTTGCTTTATATTCGCTATAAATCTCATTACGGAAAGATCCCCCTTTAGCATCAAAAACCACAGCAATATGAGTCGGATTAAATTGATTAATTAAACTACGAATCATATTAATGACACCAAAAATAGCCCCTGTTGGTTCACCTTTGGCATTAGTTAACGGAGGACATGCAAAAAAAGCACGATAAAGATAAGAAGAACCATCAATTAAGATAATGGGTGTGTTATTTGGCATCATAATCACCTAGGTTATGCTATATAATAGTGAATAGTATAACCTAATTGGCAATAATATTCTTATTATGACCGATAATATAACGTAAAAATGTTTAATATGAATCATACACTTTAGTATAAAAAACGCGTAAAAAACTGTATCTTACACTGTGACTGTTATATAATATCACATCTATTTTTTGCCTGAGTATTTGATAAATGACACAATTAAGTCTAGCTGCGCAAAAAGTCAAAGCGGCCTTAGCTGATAAAAATCTTGAAACGCCATCATGTCGTCTAGCTATGGATAATAGTGAGCGTAAGGCTAAAATTGAAGCTCATTTTCGTGAAATTATGAAGTTAATGGAACTTGATTTAACAGATGATAGTCTGGCTGAAACACCACATCGAGTTTCTAAAATGTACGTTGATGAGATTTTTTCGGGGCTTTACTATGAAAACTTTCCGAAGATCACCTTAATTGAAAATAAAATGCAAGTTGACGAGATGATAACCGTTCGTGATATCACTTTAACCAGTGTATGTGAACACCATTTTGTCACCATTGACGGCAAAGCAACTGTCTCTTATATCCCTAAAGATAAAGTGATAGGCTTATCCAAAATTAACCGAATTGTCGAATTTTTTGCCTCACGTCCACAAGTACAAGAAAGGTTAACTCAACAAATACTCGTTGCCCTTCAAACCTTACTAGGGACGGTCAATGTGGCGGTCTCAATTGATGCAACCCACTATTGTGTTAAGGCTCGAGGCATTAAAGATTCAAGTAGTAGAACAACGACAACAGCGCTGGGCGGCGGGTTTAAAACAAATCCAAGTACCAGACAAGAATTTTTACGAGCACTTAATCATTATTAACAATAATAGCCCGATTTGATTGATATTGATGTTAAACCCAAACTTAGCATTAAATATCGGTCTAAAACATATTAAAATAAGTGATATAAGACAATAACAAATCCGACTTTATATTACGTGCATCTTCAAGAAAGATTGGTATAATTCTCGGCTACTTAATATAAATAACATTGTTTTCATGAAGATTATCCGTGGTATCGCTAATTTAAAAAATCAATTTTCTCAATGCGTTTTAACATTAGGAAATTTTGATGGTGTGCATTTGGGTCACCAGCAATTAATTCATCATCTTATTAAACAAGGTAAAAAATTAAATTTACCCACTGTGTTAATGTTATTTGAACCACAGCCATTAGAGTTTTTTAATCCTAATAATGCGCCTTCACGGTTAACATCATTTCAAGAAAAGGTGATTTTTATTAAAGAGCTTGGGATTGATTATATTATAGCGATTCCATTTACTCAGACCTTTGCCCGCATGTCAGCTGATTGTTTTATTCAAGATTGGTTAATCAATAAGCTAAAAGCCAAATTTATCACTATTGGTGATGACTTTCGATTTGGATTCGAACGGCAAGGTGATATCAACCTTTTACAACACTATGCACATCAACACGATTTTGCTGTGGAAAATATGCCGACATTTGTTTGGAATCATTTAAGAATTAGTAGCACAGCAGTGCGCCAAGCTTTGTTGAATAATGATTTTCAATTAGCACACAGTTTATTAGGGCGTGATTACACCATCCAAGGTCGTGTGGTGCACGGTAATGCGTTGGCAAGACAACTCGGTTTTCCAACAGCTAATATTCATCTACATCGAAAAAAGCCTGCATTGCAAGGGGTTTATGTGGTTAAAGTTAAAAATTGCTGTAACCAACAACACTATTTTGGCATTGCTAATATTGGCTTAAGACCGACTATTCAAGGAAAAAAAGCAGTTTTAGAAGTGAATCTATTTGACTTTTCGGGTGACATTTATGGACAATATTTAGACGTGACTTTTGTCCAAAAATTGCGCGACGAGAAAAAATTTGACTCATTGGCTGAGTTAAAACAACAAATTACACAAGATGTTTGCACTGCCAAACAGATCAGTGCACAATTAACCCATTAAAAAGAAGTAGTATCAACCAAATTAACTGGAATAAATCAGCATGACAGATTATAAAAATACACTAAACTTACCGGAAACAGGCTTTCCAATGCGAGGCGATCTTGCTAAACGAGAACCGGCAATGTTACAAAATTGGTACGATAAAGAACTTTATCGTAAAATCCGCCAAGTAAAAAAGGGTAAAAAAGCCTTTATTTTGCATGATGGACCTCCATATGCCAATGGCAAACTTCATATTGGTCATGCAGTTAACAAAATAATTAAAGATATTATCATTAAATCAAAAGGGTTAAGTGGTTATGATTCCCCATATATTCCAGGTTGGGACTGTCACGGCTTACCGATTGAGCAAAAAGTTGAAGAACAAGTAGGAAAACCGGGCGTAAAAGTAACACCTGCTGAGTTTCGTCAAATTTGTCGTGATTATGCCGCTTCACAAGTTGAACTACAAAAAGCCGATTTTATTCGTATGGGTGTGCTGGGTGATTGGCAAAATCCATACCGTACAATGGACTATGATACTGAAGCCAATATTATACGTGCTTTAGGAAAAGTCATTCAAAATGGTCATTTAGTTAAAGGTGCTAAACCTGTTTATTGGTGTACTGATTGTATGTCATCGTTAGCTGAAGCTGAAGTTGAATACTACGATAAATCTTCACCAGCCATTGACGTAAAATTCAAAGCGATGGATAACCAAGCTGTTGCTAATAAATTTGGTGTCAATACTGATTTAACCATCTATGCCGTGATTTGGACAACAACACCTTGGACATTGCCGGCAAGCCGAGGTATTGCCTTAAATGCTGACTTTGAGTATCAACTGGTACAAATCAATGATAAAGAATGCTTAATTTTAGCCACTGACCTTGTCGAATCAGTCATGAAACGTGCCGAAATTTCAGAGTGGAAAATTATTGGCAGCTGTAAAGGTGATGCGCTTGAGCTATTACGCTTTAAACACCCTTTCCTTGACTTTGACGAACCTATTGTACTCGGTGATCATGTTACTGTTGATGCCGGTACAGGTGCAGTGCACACCGCACCAGGTCACGGTGCGGAAGACTTTATTGTCGGTCAAAAATATGGTCTTGAAGTGGCTAACCCTGTTGGTGGCAATGGCTGCTATTTACCGGGTACAGGTGCAGGTTTAGATGGCTTATTTGTATTTAAAGCTAACAAAGTTGTAATTGACATTCTAAAAGAAAATAATGCATTACTGCATTTTGAAAACATTGAACACAGTTACCCATGTTGTTGGCGACATAAAACACCGGTCATTTACCGAGCAACACCACAATGGTTCATCAGCATGGACAAACAAGGGTTACGTGCGCAATCATTAAAAGAGATCAAACAAGTTCGTTGGATCCCAGATTGGGGACAAGCACGAATTGAAACCATGGTAGCAAACCGCCCAGATTGGTGTATTTCTCGTCAACGTACATGGGGCGTACCAATGACGTTATTTGTGCATAAAGAGACCGAAGCGCTACACCCAGACACATTAGCATTAGTTGAAAAAGTCGCTAAATTAGTTGAACAAAATGGTATTCAAGCTTGGTGGGATGCTGATATTAGAGATCTATTAGGTCCTGATGCCGATGATTACCGTAAAGTACCCGACACATTAGATGTGTGGTTTGATTCCGGATCAACTTTCTATTCAGTCGTTGGTGTTCGTGCTGAATTTGCAGGTCATGAAGCAGACATGTACCTAGAAGGTTCAGATCAGCACCGTGGTTGGTTTATGTCTTCATTAATGTTATCAACCGCGATTGATAACAAAGCCCCTTATCAGCAAGTATTGACCCATGGCTTTGTGGTTGATGGTCAAGGCCGTAAAATGTCAAAATCACTTGGTAACATTGTGACACCACAAGAAGTAATGAATAAACTGGGTGCAGATATTTTACGTTTATGGATCGCCTCAACTGATTATTCCGGTGAAATGAGCTATTCCGATGAAATTATCAAACGCTCAGCCGATAGCTATCGTCGAATTCGTAATACAGCTCGCTTCTTATTAGCTAACTTAAATGGCTTTGACCCAGCTAAGGATATGGTAAAACCGGAAGATATGGTGGTGCTAGACCGATGGGCTGTTAGTATGGCTAAAGAAGCACAAGAACAAATCATACAAGCTTATGAAAACTATGACTTCCATAAAGTTGTTCAACGTATCATGCAGTTCTGTTCAATTGAAATGGGCTCATTCTATTTAGATATTATTAAAGATCGCCAATATACAGCAAAAAGCGACAGTATTGCTCGCCATAGTTGCCAAACAGCGTTATATCATATTGCGCAAGCCATGGTACGTTGGATAGCGCCGGTATTATCGTTCACAGCTGATGAAATTTGGCAATACTTACCTGCATCACAAAAATCAGAATTTGTGTTTGAAGATGAATGGTATTGTTCACTCTTTAGTTTATCTGATAGTGAAGCATTAAATAGCGAATATTGGGCACAAATTTTAGCTATTCGTAGCGAAGTCAATAAAGTGCTTGAACAAGGTCGTAACGATAAAGTGATTGGTGGCTCACTTGAGGCTGCGGTGACACTTTACGCCGATGAAAAAATTGCGGATGCTTTAGCAAAATTAGAAAATGAATTACGTTTTGTTTTATTAACTTCACAAGCTAGTGTTAAAACATTAGCGTCTGCGCCAAAATCAGCAATACAAAGCGATATCAAAGGTTTGAAAATTGAATTGGCTAAAGCGCAAGGTGATAAATGTCCTCGTTGCTGGCATTATACTGACGATAATGATCCAACAACGCATTTATGCAAACGTTGTGAACAAAACATCCATGGTAATGGTGAAATCAGACATTTTGCTTAATAAATAGTCATTAATTCATCAAACAAGGGTTATAGGCAACCACACTATAACAATTTAATTTCTTTACCGCCGACAATTGTCGGCGGAAACATAATGAGCATATACGCTATGAAAAAAAACAATGGGCTTTACTGGCTATTGTTAGCAATAGTTGTTTTTATTGTTGATATTGCAAGTAAATTCTGGATATTAGATCGCTTTGCTTTATATGAGTCAGTGAATCTTTTACCTTTCTTCTCAATCACTTATGTGCGTAATATTGGTGCAGCCTTTAGTATTTTTGAAGGCCAACGTTGGATGCTTGCATCTATTGCATTAATTATTAGTGGTGTAATTATCTATATGTTATATCGCAATACAGGCAGACAAAAATTAGAAAACTTTTCATTATCATTAATTTTAGGGGGCGCATTAGGAAATTTATTCGATCGCCTTTACCATGGTTTTGTTGTCGATTTTCTTGATGTCAATTTTGGTGATTGGCACTATCCAACGTTTAATATTGCAGACTGTGCAATTTGCGTAGGTATTGGATTATTTATTCTTAGCAGCTTAAAAAAACCCAAGAAGACCATCTAACATGCAAATTATTTTAGCGAATCCACGAGGCTTTTGTGCCGGTGTTGATCGTGCGATTACTATCGTTGAACGAGCACTAGAGTTATTTGGTGCACCAGTTTATGTCCGTCATGAAGTTGTTCATAACCGCTATGTGGTTAATCGCCTTAAAGAGTTAGGGGCTATTTTCATTGAAGAGATCAATGAGGTGCCAGACAATGCTATTTTAATTTTTTCAGCACATGGTGTGTCTAAAAGCGTTCGTGAAGAAGCCAAACAACGTCAACTTCGTATATTTGATGCTACTTGTCCATTAGTCACTAAAGTGCATATGGAAGTGGCTCGATCGAGTTATCGAGGTGAAGAAGTCATTTTAATTGGTCATGCTGGACATATTGAAGTCGATGGCACCATGGGGCAGTACAATAACCCAGAAGGTGGAATTTATCTGATCGAATCCATTGAAGATGTTGAAAAACTAAAAGTGAAAAACGAACAACACCTTTGTTTTACCACGCAAACCACACTATCAGTTGATGATACAGCTGAAATTATTGCTGCACTAAAAAAGCGTTTCCCAAATATCCGCAGCCCTCGTAAAAATGACATTTGTTACGCCACAACTAATCGCCAACAAGCGGTTAAACAGCTCGCTTCACAAGCAGATGTGGTATTAGTTGTTGGCTCTAAAAACTCGTCTAATTCAAATCGTTTAGCTGAACTCGCTAGACGCAATAGCAAGCATGCTTATTTAATTGATTTTGCCTCTGATATTGATCCCGCTTGGTTAACCAATGCCCGCACAATAGGAGTGACGGCAGGCGCTTCTGCACCCGATATTTTAGTCCAACAAGTTATCGATCACTTAAAAAATTTAGGTTGTACAACACTCACCGAAACCGACGGTATTTTAGAAAATATTACATTTGAAATACCTAAAGCACTTCGGATTGAAGTAAAAGCAAACTAACAGTTTAATTTGAGTGTTTTAGTTGCTCAAATTTTGCCAGTAGCTGATCATGGGTCTCGATATGCTCAGGATCAGCAATAATCGCATTTTGAATAGGGCAAACACGTTGACAGGTTGAATGATCATAATAACCCACACATTCAGTACATTTATTGGGATCAATTTCGTAGGTGTCAAACCCCATCGAGATAGCCTCGTTCGGACACTCAGGTTCACACATATCACAATTAATACACTTAGAGGTTATTTTTAACGCCATTACTTTGTTTTTCTTAATCCACTTAAAAAATTTGCGCCATTATAACGCAATCCTTAATAAAACCTAAGATAAGATGCAGTAAGCAAATTCAAAATTAGTCTGTTTTATAAAAAAGGTAATGTATGAGTATACCTTTATCTAAGTAAGATAATATAAACTATTAGATTAGTTAAATGAGTATTTTTGTTGAAATTCAAAAATATCTTCCAAATTTTCATGCTACAACCAAAGAAAGCCTTATCACACTTAAAATTGCTTAAAATATTTTCATAATTATTACAATTTATTATCGTTAGTTATCAATGGCATTTGATTTTATACGATACAATGACGAAAAATTTTATAAAAAATAATAGGATGAAAAGATTGTCAAAGTTTTTAAAAATTAAAAATATTGCTATAACCTTTATTATATTAGCCATTATTTATCTTGTTTATTGGATTTTATCCCCTTCTGAAAAAGCAGTAAATTATATTACCGCACCAGTGACTAAAAGTAATATTGAAAAAACTGTTCTTGCCGATGGAACCATCAGTGCTTTTAAGCAAGTAAGCGTTGGTGCTCAGGTTTCTGGTCAAATCAAAAAATTATATGTGGAATTAGGCGATGAAGTTAAACAAGGCGATATGATTGCCGAAATAGATGATCTTAAACAAAATAATGATTTAAGACAGTCAGAAGCTTCATTAAATAGTTTAGAAGCTCAACGTAAATCGAAAAAAGCAAAATTAGTTAACTATCAACTTACTTACGATCGTCAATTAAAGTTAGTCAATAAAGGGGTTGGAATTCAATCCGATTTAGATGCCGCTAAAGCTGATCTTGATGGAATTAAAGCCGATATAGCAGCACTAGATGCAGATATTATCAGTGCTCAAGTTGCCGTTGATACCGCTAAAGTGAACTTAGGGTATACTAAAATTCGTTCGCCAATTGATGGTGTCATTGTGGCAATTCCGGTTGATCAAGGGCAAACTGTTAACTCTGTTCAAAGTGCGCCAACAATAGTCAAAGTTGCACAACTGGATAAAATGACCATTGAGGCACAAATTTCTGAAGCAGATGTGATTAATGTAAAAAAAGGCATGCCTGTTTATTTTACAATATTAGGCCAGCCCAATAAACGTTTTGAGGGATTAACACTACGAGCAATCGAGCCTGCACCAGACTCAATTAATACCGAAAGTTCATCTAACTCAAGTACCTCCTCTTCAACGACTAAAACAGCCATCTACTATAATGGTTTGTTTGATGTTGATAATCCAAATCACATTTTACGTATTTCGATGACAGCTCAAGTTTATATAGTGTTATCACAAGCTAAGGATGTGCTTACGATTCCATCACAAGCTATTGAAAAGAATTTAGATGACGATAAAGCTATTGTTTACGTACTTAATCAACATAATGATATTGAAGAGCGAAAAGTCAGTTTAGGTGTCAACAATAATGTTAATGTTGAAATCAAATCAGGGCTTAAAGAAGGAGAAGTCGTCATTGTAAGTAGTATCAATGGTGCACAACTCAATCCTAATGGACGGACCCCAAGGATAAGATTCTAATATGACAAATAATAACCCGCTGATTAAACTGGAAAATATAGTACGTGAATTCCCTGCTGGCGATTCAACCATAAAAGTGCTTAAAGGTATCAATTTGTCGATTAATGCTGGTGAAATGGTTGCCATTATTGGCGCTTCAGGATCGGGCAAATCAACTTTAATGAATATTTTGGGTTGTTTAGATAAACCCAGTTCGGGGGTTTATACTATTGGAGGTCGAACCACTAATCAATTATCCCCCGATGAATTAGCCGAATTACGTCGTGAACATTTTGGTTTTATCTTCCAACGTTATCATTTATTAAGTGCCCTTACTGCGCAAGGGAATGTCGAAATTCCAGCAATTTATGCTGGCGCATCTAATGAATTTAGGCAACAACGTGCTGTTGAAATTTTAACGCGATTAGGGTTAGAAGATAAAATCAATAACAAGCCGAATCAATTATCTGGCGGTCAGCAGCAACGAGTCAGTATTGCGAGAGCGTTAATCAATGGTGGGCAAGTGATTTTAGCCGATGAACCAACCGGCGCGCTAGATCGTAAAAGCGGTTTAGAAGTTATGGCAATATTGCGCGAACTTCATAAACAAGGCCATACTGTCATCATTGTGACTCACGATAGCAATATTGCCCAAAGTGCACAGCGCATTATAGAAATCAGTGATGGTAATATTATTTCAGATGCTAGTAATCCTAACTATCATGATGATGATGATAATCGACAAATAAAACAGATAGAAACAACCAAAACACAAGATAACTGGTTAGCCAAATACTATCGTTTTCGTGATGCATTTAATATGGCAATATTATCTATGTTATCGCAGCGACTACGTACTTTTTTAACCATGCTTGGTATTATTATTGGTATCGCTTCTGTTGTGTCAATGGTGGCATTAGGGCAAGGAACCAAGCAAAAAATTCTGTCTGACATTAATTCATTAGGAACAAGCACCTTAGAAATTTATGCTGGTAATGGATTTGGTGATCGTAATGCCGATAAAATCACAAC
This sequence comes from Gilliamella sp. B2969, assembly GCF_026536195.1. NCBI lineage: Bacteria > Pseudomonadati > Pseudomonadota > Gammaproteobacteria > Orbales > Orbaceae > Gilliamella > Gilliamella sp. B2969. The sequence continues at coordinate 13,689 of NZ_JAFNOP010000014.1, read as the reverse complement.
ATTGCGATCTTCTGATGCTGACTTTTTAGCCAAACAAAGTTTTGTCCATAGTACCACGCCTAACCTTTCAACTAGTGTCTATTTTCGCGTTAATAATTTGGCGGTAACAGGAACGGTTAATGGGGTTGGTGAACAGTATTTTACTGTACGTGGTTATAATATAACTAAAGGTAAAGCGTTTGATCACGCAAGTGTTCTGTCGTCCGCGCAAGATGCTGTCATCGATGAAAATACCGTTAATCGCTTATTTAATAATCAAGATCCAATTGGTAAAATTATTATGGTTGGGCAACTACCAGTTAAAGTCATTGGTATTGCAACTAAACAACAGCAAGGCTTTGGTAGTAATGAAAGCCTGAATATTTGGTTACCTTATACCACAGTGATCAATCGCATGGTTGGGCAAACATCATTAAAAAGCATTACTGTTAGAGTAAATGATAATGTTGATCTATCCGTAGCAGAACAAGCGATTAATAAGATTATGCTACAACGCCATGGCACTAAAGACTTTTTTATATTTAATTCCGATAGTATTCGTGAAACCGTTAATTCTTCAACATTGGTGTTAACATTATTAATCTCAACTATTGCGTTAATTTCACTGTTGGTTGGCGGTATTGGCGTAATGAATATTATGCTGGTATCAGTCACAGAAAGAACGCGAGAAATTGGGGTAAGAATGGCGGTTGGTGCTCGCTCTAGTGATATTCTTCAACAATTTTTAATTGAAGCAGTGTTAGTCTGTTTAATTGGTGGTATTTTGGGAATTATACTATCATTTGTGGTTGGGCTGATTTTCAATTATTTTGTCTCTTTATTTGCTATGAGTTTTTCAATCATTTCAATTATTGCGGCATTTAGTTGTTCAAGTATCATTGGTATTATTTTTGGTTATTTTCCTGCCAAACGAGCGGCAAAACTTGATCCAATTTATGCACTAGAACGTGAATAATACTCCAATAAAATCCCTTTGCTGAAATAACTCAAACAAAGGGATTGATTAATTTACAGCTCGCTAATTGATTAATGCAATGAATATTTTCTATGTATCTATCAATTATTTAAACAGTAATAAATTACTCATTACTGTTTGCTTGTTTATCATGAGCTTTGACATTCGGATCTAAACCAACTAAAAAGGCTGTAACCCTCGCATAATCTTTAATAAATGCATCATCACTTGACACATCTAACCCTTTAGTATTGATATAGAATTTACGATTAACAATCCAAGTTGGTATGGATGTTGGCTGCATTTCTTTAATAGCATTAGCTTGTTGCGCCATAAAAGCTTTAACTAAAAAGCTGTCTTTGGTTTTATCATAAGTTTCAGAATCCACACCGAGTTCAGCAAATACAGCTTTAATATCATCTGGCGTTTTTATACTACGATCTTTTTGTACTGCATTATACAGTGCTGGTGAAACTTTATCTTCAATACCAAGTACATTAGCAATCGCCCATGCTTGAGCTAAATCTTGAGCAAGTGGACCAAAATCCAATAAATGATAACGTTTAATTTTGATATCTTGAGGGATAGCTTTAGCTATAACTTGTGAACCATGATATTGGTTTTCAAATCTATAACAACTAGGACAATTAAACGAAAAAAATTCGATCACTTCTTTATCTGGCGATGGATTAGTGGGTAATACAATATATTGTTTATCCACTTCAATCGGAGCTTGAGTCGTCGCCGGAGCGGCTGTTTGCGATGCGTCTGTTTTTGCATTAGAAGGCGCTTCATCAGCAAAACAATTTACCGAAAACAGTAATACTCCCATAGCAATAAGCGTTTTTTTCATTTAACTAATTCTCCTTATTCTTTAATGATGCCGCGAGCTTTTAATAGTGCGGTTTTAAAATCTTCTTCATAATCTTTTTTTAGTCCGGGAATAACTTCACTTTTATCTGCATCGCGCATCTTTAAGTGATAGATTAACACTTCATCGCCCAGATCTTTTAAATCGCCCTCGAAGCCAGCTTCCTGACCGAGTTTAACTAAAAATTGTAACAAACTGAGATCTGAATCATTTTCCCAAGCTGACTTTAATAATTCCATTACTTCATCAATACGATGACATTTCATAAATTATACCTTTTTTGAATCTTCAAACCCATTGAAGATGATGATTTAATATTTTATTTTGATATTGTGTTACTCATTAGTTTAAGCATAACACTATTGATAAAAACAATTTATCAAAATAAATGATGTAAACATGTTTAATTGAATTTATCAATTATTCCATACCTGAAAAACCAATACAGATATATTTCATTTTCCAATTACAACACTTGATTACTTAATCTAAGTATGAAGACTATGTTATAAATTGTACGATTTAAAATAACTTTGCTATATAGTAATGTTATTTTGTGTTTTGGCAATGTAAAAGAGAAATAATTTATGCAGAAAAGCGCTATTACCGCAATCATTTTAGCTGGAGGTCAAAGCTCACGCATGAATGGTGAAGACAAAGGCTTAATCTTATTAAATGACAAAGCGCTTTATCAACATGTTATTGATCGCATTGCGCCTCAAGTCGGCACACTAATGATCAATTGCAATCGTCATTTAGATCAATATCAAAAAGCAGGTTATGCCATATTTAGTGATGATTTAGAGGGTTTTTTAGGGCCACTTTCGGGCATCTATAGCGGATTACGTCGGACCAATACCGATTGGAACTTATTTGTTAGTTGTGATACCCCTTATTTACCCAAGGATTTAATTGCCCGTTTAGCAAAATATACGACCAATTATAGCGCTATCTACCCTTTTGATGGCAAATACGCTCATCCAACGATTTTACTTATACATCGTTGTGTACTTGTACAATTAGAACAATATTTAGCACTAGGGAACCGCAAACTAATGCTATTTTTGCAGCAAGTACAAGCTAAAGCCGTAGATTTTAGTGATACGCCAACATCTTTTGTGAATATTAATACCTATGACGTATTAGCCAACGCACATTTATCCTAAATCAAATTTTACGATAACCATGATTGCAATAGTCTATCTAACCTATCAATTTCATCTATTTGAGTTGACCATGAAGTACAAAAACGTAAACAGCAGTTATGGTCATCGATAGGACCTAAATTATCAACCGCATAATGAGCAATAATCTTTTCAGCCAGTTGGTTGGGAAAATTAACAAATAGTTGGTTAGTTTGTGGTTTGCTGGCAAATGTTAATCCAGCTTTTTCAAAAACAATTTTTAGTTTATCGGCCATATTATTACTGTGTTGCCCTAACTGGAAGTACAAATCATTTTGCATCAACTCATTCATCTGTACAGCAACAATCCAGCTTTTTGCTAATATTGCACCTTTTTGCTTCATACTAAAACGAAAGTCTTGATTAATAGATAGATTATTAAAAATAACCATTTCACCAGCAAACGCCCCGACTTTGGTTCCACCAATATAAAATACATCAGTGTATTTAGCTAAATCAGGCAAAGTCAGATCATTATCTTTTGCTGCCAATGCCATCGCTAGGCGGGCACCATCTAAATAGAGAAAAAGGCGATTTTTTTGGCAATATTGATAAAGATTTTTAAGATCTTGCTGACTATATATTGTGCCTAATTCAGTGGTATTAGAGATGTAAATAAGCTTAGGTTGTACCATATGTTCATCACTATGATGAAATAATACAGGTTCTATCAATTCCGGCGTAAGTTTTCCATCAGCTGTTGGCACCGAGATTACTTTATGCCCTGTCGCTTCAATCGCTCCGGTTTCATGCACGTTAATGTGTCCGGTATTCGCGGCAATTACGGCTTGATAGGGTTTTAAAATATGTGAAATGACCGTTAGATTGGTTATTGTGCCACCAGGCATAAAATGCACATCAGCATGAGGAGATTGTAATCGTTTTTGGATATTTGTTATAGCTTGTTTGCAATATTCATCTAAACCATAACCCGCTAATTTCTTATTATTAATAGCAATAAAACTTTCTAACAAACTGGGGTGAACAGTTTGATTGTAATCATTCAAAAAATCGTTCATATTATTCTCTTTTTGAACATCTGCTGCAAAAAATCATGTAATATTGTTTATCTATCGAATATGGTACATTAACATAAACTAGTGATGAATAAAAAAAAGATTATCGGAATTTGTGGTTATAGCGGTAGTGGCAAAACTACATTGTTAAAACAGGTTATTCCACTACTTATTAAACAGGGCGTTAATGTAGGCTCATTAAAACATGCCCATCATGACATCGAGTTAGACATCCCTGGTAAAGATAGTTATGAATTGCGTAAGGCCGGCTCAGTACAAACAGCCATCGTATGCGATAATCGTTATGCAATTATTCATGAAACGCCCAATAAACCAGCAGATCTGACTACACTGATAAATCAGTTTACAGATGTAGACATCATATTAATTGAAGGATTTAAACACGAAAAAATACCTAAAATTATCTGTCATCGTCAAACCATTAGTCATCCCGTTTTTATCGATGACTTTACGCTTGCTATCGCCAGTGATAACCAATTAGATATATCGATTCCATTGCTAGATACCAATCAACCACAACAAGTTGTGAAGTTTATACTCGATTACCTATTTAACTGATCTAATGATGATGTTCTGATTGGCAATAAAACGTATTGAGTAAAGTTAATTTTTTATAGCGATGTAACTCATTTACTAGCTTGTTTAACATAAATAGCCAATTGAAAAATGAAAGATTGATATTCCAAACAAAAATTTATAAACATTAAATAAAACAATGTAAATGATATGTTAATATAGCTAACCTTTAGCTATATCCTGATTTAAGCAATATGCATCCATTATTAAAAAAGATATTAATCAAAACAAGAAACGTAGTTATTGGATTAATGCTGTTATCTATTTTTCTCATTTTAATAATGCGTTGGATCGATCCGATTGGCTCAATGTTAATGGTGGAAAGAAAAATTGTTAATTGGGGCATCACACAACAGCGGGAATGGAAAGATTGGGATGCAATTTCAGACAATATTAAAATCGCAGTTATTGCTTCAGAAGATCAGAACTTTGCAACACACTGGGGCTTTGATTTTGATGCAATTAATCGAGCATTGAAACACAATCAAAATGCAAAAAAAATTCGTGGCGCAAGCACTATTACCCAACAAGTAGCTAAAAATATTTTTTTATGGCCATCACGAAGTTGGCTACGTAAAGCAATAGAATCTTGGTTTACTATCTGGATTGAGTTAATTTGGTCAAAACAAAGAACCCTTGAAATCTATTTAAATAGTGTAGAATGGGGGGAGGGGATTTTTGGCATTGAAGCAGCATCTCGTTATTATTTTAATGTCAGTGCAAATCAATTAACACCTTATCAAGCGAGTTTACTTGCAGCAACGTTACCTAATCCAAGAAAATGGAGCCCAGCCACCCCCACAAACTATGTCCAAAAAAAAGCAGAATGGATTCGAGCGCAAATGGCTAATCTTGGTGGTAAAAATTATTTAAAACAGATGGAGTAAAAACTGTTTTAAATTAATGTCTGAATAAATTCGGGTACCACCTGACTTGCTGGGCCATAAATTTTAGTTTGAAATAAACTTTCGCCTAAGCTTGGCTCTAAATTAAGTTCAATCGTTTTAGCACCGGATTGATTAGCAATTTGAACAAAACCGGCGGCAGGATAGACATTGCCCGATGTGCCAATTGAAATAAAATAATCTGCTTGTGATAATGCATCATAAATTTGATCCATCTGTAATGGAATTTCACCAAACCAAACAATATGCGGGCGTATTAATTTATTTTGTTGATAATTAATATCGTTGAAACAGTCAATAATTTCTCCGGTTTTTTCATTACGCGCTTTTAATAATTCGCCATGCATATGAATAATATTTTTCGATCCAGCTTGTTCATGTAAGTTATCAACATTTTGAGTTACAACCAATACATTATTTGAACCGAGTTTTTGTTCTAACTCAGCCAGTGCAATATGAGCTTGATTAGGTTTTACCGATGGATCTTGCAATTTTCTTCGTAACATATTGTAAAAATTATGCACCGCAATGGGATCACGACGGTAACCTTCATAAGTGGCAACATCATTAACATCATAACCTTCCCATAATCCATTTTGGGCTCGAAAGGTTGATAACCCCGATTCGGCTGAAATGCCAGCCCCTGTTAAAATGACAATTTTGGGCGTTTTTAACATATCTATTTTCCTTTTTATTGATAAGTTAAATAATCTACTAAGATATAAAAGATTATTGGCTATATTCGGTGGTAAATATATGTAAGGCTGGTTGGCTTAATTTTTGATATTGGCTGTAAGCACTTGCTACTTTAAGCCTTATTTCATCTTTTGATTCACCATCCAACCAACTGTTAATCATAGCATGAATACTATAAGCTTCTGGTGCCATACGGTGCAAGGTTAAGATTAATGGATTAATACCTAAATGAGATAGTGGTGGAGTAAAATATTTCTGACTTTTACAAGCAAATACAGCAGCATAACGCGATTTTTGCTTTTCTTGTTGAGTTTTAGATAATGTGCTCCAACGCCAACTACCTGGTAAATAACTGCGCCAAGATGGCGTTTCCATTAATGCATTATGCCCAATATAAACAACAAGATCAGCGTTACCACCAGCATTGATTTGTTTTTTATCTACTGATAATGACAGCGAATTTTTTCCCGCAGAATAGTCAATAAAATCATTTACCGTATCATCAATATATTTACCATCATAGGCTTGAGCAATAAGGTAAACATCTTGATTTTGATGTTTATATATTATCTCTTCTAATATTTTACCATCATTAGGCTTATTAACTTGTATAACTTGCCACTCTTTTTGCTTAGCAAAATAGGTTTTAAAACCGTAAGCCGCGCCCCAATAGAGATTATTTTTGGGATCTTGACCATTACCAATCGCAGCTGGAACTGGCGCTATACCTTGATATTTGTTATCACATAATGCGACCAGAACATGAATAACTTTTGTGTCGGCTAAACATGAAAAAGATAAAAAAAACGATAAGAATGATATCAACCATAAATAAGGACTAATTTTGTTCATAATTGATACTTTCCTCATCAATTTCATATTTAACTATAACTAAATTTTATACATCACTTTGCAAGAAATACATTTCAGCATACCGGCAGCATTCTGTTTAATCAATGTATCTTTCCAGATTTTATTCTTTCGCTAAGTAACACCGTTTTGACCAATAAAGGTATTTTTCATCATTATAATAAGTACATTGATTTTCTTGATTATACTATAATTATTTTAAAGTTAATGCGAGTCGACATTTCATACAATTTGTAAAATTTTATCAGTCAAATTATAGCGCATTCAATTGACATAATTATAAAAAATAGCCATATTTAAGCCAAAAGGTAAAACATATCCATTATTAGGAAAAGTTTCAAAGCTGTGGTTAGCGCTTGCTATGATGTCTAGTTCTAAATAGATTGCTAACTAGTATGTGAAATAGCTAATATTGACCAATATCCTCACCAAATGAAAGCATCATGGGATCAATAACGCCTCATTTTTGAATTGATTTGCCAACCAGTCGACAAAAAGAGAAGCACCAAGTAAATAGTAAGGTAATCAACATTGGTTTACGCTTAACCATATAGCTTAATGTGATAACTTGAAAGCGGTTTCCTTATAAATTTTATGGTTGTAATGTAAAAAATAAATAGACTGCTTTATGTTATCTACTTTTAAATAAAAACAATAACCATGTTAAATAAATAGCGTGAACCCTCGCTTAACGATCAAAAGTTGATATTAATTAACTTTACAGATGATATAATATTATCAATTAGTTAACTAAATTTTCAATGAAATCATAAGTTTTTATAAGGTATTTTTAAATGAAAACAATTGGCTTAATCGGCGGTATGAGTTGGGAAAGTACCGTTACCTATTATCAAGTAATTAATCAAATGGTAGCAAAATCATTAGGGGGATTACATTCAGCGAAAACGCTATTATATAGCGTAGATTTTCAAGAAATTGAATTATGCCAAGCCAATGGTGAGTGGGATAAAAGTGCACTGATTTTAATTGATGCAGCCAAAAAATTACAAATAGCAGGTGCAGATTTTATTGTCATTTGTACCAATACTATGCATAAAGTCGCAGATCAGATTCAAGCAGCAATTACTATTCCAATTATTCATATTGCAGATGTCACAGCTAAAAAATTGATTCAACAAGGTATTAAAACTGTAGCATTGTTAGGGACTAAATACACAATGGAGCAAGATTTTTATAAATCAAAATTGATTGACCAAGGCTTAATAGTATTAATACCGGATCAAGAAGATAGAAATGTTGTTAACCAAATTATTTACGATGAACTTTGTAAAGGGATTATTAAACCTGCATCTAAACAAGCTTACTTAACGATTGTTGATAAATTAGTTGAACGCGGAGCACAAGGTGTGATTTTAGGCTGCACAGAAATTGGTTTATTAATATCACAATCAGATCGAAATATCCCTTTTTTTGATACAGCCTTAATTCATGCAGAAGCCGCCGCTATGCTAGCAATAAGTCACTAAGCATTATCATTTTTATAGTTAATATACTCTAAAATATCTCCAGGTTGGCAATCTAAATATTCACAGATTGCCTCAAGTGTGGCTAATCTAAAACCTTTCACTTTACCTTGTTTAAGCAAAGATAGATTTTGTTCCGTAATACCGATAGCCATAGCTAAATCTTTAGATTTTACTTTTCGTTTAGCGAGCATTACATCTAGATTTATAGTAATTGGCATGTTTAATTCCCCCTATACAAACTGCTGATTTTCTTCCGCTAGTTGGCATGCTTTTTTTAATATTTGTCCAATAACCATAATACTGATAGCTGGGAACAATACCATAATATCATCACTTGAAAACGAAAAAGAAAAATAACGTTCAGCTTGGTTGAAACTTAAAATTGAAGTTAACAAAGGCTCAGATAAAATACTAACAATAGACCAGATGACTAACATTTTACCAAAAATATAGCAGTGATTAGCTGACCTTTCTGAAAAGAAATCAGATTGACTGTATTTTAAAAAAAGTAATCGCAACTGATAAAATGCATAAATTAAAATAAAGATTTCTACAGTATCAATTAACGTTGCTAAAAAAGCCTGCCAAAACTCGAGTTCAGTTGGATCAACATCAACACTGTTAGATATAAAAAAAGAATATCCTCCTGATGCTAATCCAATATTTTCAATATTAAAAAAGTAATAAAGTAGTGGCGATAATGCACCAATCAACATAACTATGATAATAAGAGTTGTTAATAGTACCATAAATCGACAATATTGATTTAAGCGTAAGTTTGATCGAGCTAATGTTGTGTTCATATTTATTTCCTTTTTTATAAAGATTGAGCACAGTCTAGCCTATAAAAATAGAAATAACAATAATAAATTAAAGTAAAACGATAATTTTTTATCGTTTAATATTTATTTCAAATAAAATAGCAAAATCAATAGTGAGTAAAATTTAGTTATAAAAAAACCTTACTTTGTTACAAGTAAGGTTCAGGAAGTTAACATTAACGAAAAAAAATTATGCTTCGATTGCAACTCGTAATTTTTTCATTGCATTTTTTTCGAGTTGACGAATACGTTCAGCAGAAACACTATACTTATCAGCTAAAACTTGCAAAGTTGATTTACTATCGTCGGAATCTAACCAACGTGCTTTAATAATATCCTGACTTCGTTCATCCAATTGTGATAAAGCATCATGCAATTTATCTGTTGCGTCATTTTCCCAATTATCATTTTCAATTGATTTTGAGAAATCAGAATTACTATCTTCTAGATAAAGTGCTGGAGCAACAATAGAATTATCATCGTCATCACTATCTACATCAAATGACATATCTTGAGCAGACATTCGCGATTCCATTTCAAGGACATCTTTAGGTGTTACGCCAAGTTCATCTGCCACCATATCAACTTCTGCATTATTAAACCAACCTAAGCGTTGTTTATTCTTTCTTAAATTAAAAAATAATTTTCTTTGTGCTTTTGTGGTTGCAACTTTAACAATTCGCCAATTTTTAAGCACATACTCATGAATTTCAGCTTTTATCCAGTGCACAGCAAAAGAAACTAATCGAACCCCCATTTCAGGGTTAAAACGACGTACAGCTTTCATTAATCCAATATTACCTTCTTGAATCAAATCTGCTTGTGGTAAACCATACCCAGAATAACCTCGAGCAATATGCGCAACAAAGCGCAAATGAGATAAGATTAATTGTCGTGCAGCATCAACATCATCATGATAATAAAGTTTTTCACCTAACGATTTTTCTTCTTCTGCTGTTAACATCGGATAGGTGTTAATCATACGAAGGTATGATTCTATATTGCCTTGTGGGATTAAAGCACTTACTGGCATTTTTAAATCAGTACTCATTTAATTCCCTCCTTCATTTAAACTGATTTTGTTGCATAATTTTATGTATGCAACAATTTAAATTCTAACTGTTATATTAGACTACAAAAAAGTCAATTAGTTCACATTTTAATAAAATTTTTAACAATAAGTAACTATCTTATTTTTGTAATTAAGTAATGTACATTACTTTCAAATATTTTTTAGTCGCGATCAAGGCTGAAAGCCATCCAATAATTATTGAGAACAAAATAATTAATACACTTTCATCCCATGACAGTCCTTCTAAAGTAAATTTTGTTCCAAAAACAGTTGAAACGTGCAAAATAATTGAGTCAATTTGCCAAATGAATATTTTGGATAATATTAATGCAAGTACTGCACTGATAAACCCAATAAAAATCCCATTATACAAAAAAGGTCTTAATATAAAACCTTCAGTAGCACCAATTAATTGCATCACCAAAATCGTTTGTCGACGGGAAAAGATACTTAATCTAATACTATTGCCAATAACAAGTGATACAGCAATAATCATGAAAATCGAAATTGTCCAGACTATTGATTTTACCATGTCTGTCAATGCCATTAATCGCGTAAACCAGCTATCATCAAGTTGTACATCATCAACCCCTTCTATTTTCATGATTTGTGATTGTAATCCATGTAATATGCTAGTTTGCTTAGCCTCTTCTTTAGGAAAAATAATAGCAACAGCAGGTAAAGGGTTTTCATCTAACAGATCAAGTGCTGTTGCAAAACCAGACCAAGTTTTAAATTCTTCTCGTGTATCATCTCGTGAAAGATAATCTATTTTCTCAACTTCCGAGTATGTTTTAAATTTACTGATTAATTCTTTAGTTTGTTCTGCCGTAAGTGATTTGTTGATATACACAGTTAAGTTTGGAGTTGGATACCATTGATGCGCTGCTTGATTTGCATTTTTCCACAACAAATAACTAATCGTTGGCAATGTTATTGAAATTGCAATGACAAAAATTGTCAATATTGAAGCAAAAATATGCTGACGAAAATCATTAAATACGTTATGCCATGCATAACTAATTTGTCTTTTCCATCGGGATAAAAAGTTATTTTTATTTTTCGATTTTGACTTAATAGTGTTAATGTTAGCGTTTATCATTATGTTATTCCTCTAAACGCCCTTGATTTAAATTTAGTATTCGATGGTGTTTACGACGAATAAGCCCCATATTATGGGTTGCCATTAATACGGTGACACCTGCTTGGTTAAACTCTTCAAATAGCTTTAAAATATCTTTCGAAAGTTTATCATCTAGGTTACCGGTTGGTTCATCGGCTAATAAGACGCTTGGACGATTAACAATGGCACGCGCTATTCCTACGCGCTGTTGTTCACCACCTGATAACTGTATAGGATAGAATTTCATTTTATCTATCAAACCGACTTTATCGAGCGCGGCCGAAACACGCCTACGAATTTCTTCGATAGGTTTTCCTAAAATAATTAATGGAATAGCCACATTATCATAAACAGTGTGATCCATTAATAATTGGTGATCTTGAAAAATCATCCCAATTGTGCGGCGTAAAAACGGCATATCTTGTTTTTTCAAGCTAGATACATTGATACCATTTAATAATACTTTGCCGTCATTAGCTTTTTCTAATCCACAAATTAAACGCATCAAAGTACTTTTACCTGCACCAGAGTGACCTGTTAAAAATGCCATTTCTCCGGATAATAATGTAAAGTTTATATTTTGAAGGGCGGGCTTTCCACCCGAGTAAACTTTACTTACATGCTGGAATTGGATCATGAGTTCTCTCTATTCATCTGTTTGTTCAAACAGCGCATTAATAAAATCATCAGCAACAAAAGGTCTTAAATCTTCAATTTTTTCACCAACACCGATGTAACGGATTGGAATATTAAATTGATCAGCAATGCTAAATATAATACCACCTTTCGCCGTACCATCTAATTTAGTTAATGTCATTCCTGTTACACCAACAGCTTCATTAAATAATTTAGTTTGGCTAATAGCATTTTGGCCTGTTCCTGCATCTATTGTTAACATGATTTCATGTGGAGCAGTCTCATCTTGTTTTTTAATCACTCTAACTATTTTTTTCAATTCATCCATTAGATGTGATTTATTTTGTAAACGACCTGCTGTATCGGCAATTAAGACATCTATTTTTTTTGCCTTTGCTGCTTGTATTGCATCAAAAATAACTGAGGCAGAATCAGCGTTAACATGCTGTGCAATAACGGGGATATTATTTCGCTCACCCCAAACTTGTAATTGCTCAACAGCTGCTGCACGAAAGGTATCGCCTGCAGCAAGCATCACTGATTTACCTTGTTGTTGAAATTGACGAGCTAATTTACCAATTGTCGTTGTTTTACCAACACCATTTACCCCTACCATTAAAATAACAAATGGTTTATGACTTTCAATATCAAGCGGTTGATCAACCCCGTCTAAAATAGACTTCATTTCATGTTTTAAAATTTCATGAAGTGCATCTGCATCTTTTAACTCTTTTCTTGAGGCTTGTTGTGTTAATGAGCTTATTAATTTTTGTGTAGTATCAAATCCTACATCTGCAATAATCAGTTGTTCTTCTAGTTCTTCAAATAATTCATCGTCAATTTTTTTGCCTTTGAATAAATTTAAAAAACCCGATCCAATATTTTGTTTAGTCTTGAAAAGACCTTTTTTTAAACGAGCAAAGAAACCTTCTTTTTTTTGTTCAACCATAAATAAATTGTCCCATGAGCATAACTGATAATCATTTTATCTTATTTTAGAATAAACCCCAATGTATTCAATAAATGTGAATAATATTATTGAGTTATATTATTATAAAATAATGATAATAAGTGATGATTTAGTATTTATTAATGTGATCTATTTAAGCCTAAAGATCATTTACGCTGATAGATTGCCATTCACCTAACGGCAGATGCTGAGTAAAGAGATTATAATTGCCAATTTGAACACGGATTAAACGTAAACAAGGATAACCAACCGCAGCACACATTCTTCTAACTTGACGATTTTTTCCTTCCGTAATAGTTAAACTTAGCCAAGAAGTAGGAATAGCTTTACGTTCACGAATAGGCGGAACGCGTTGCCATAGATTAGTCGGCGCTTCCAGCTTAGTCGCTATAGCTGCGGCAGTATAGAACTCTTTTAACTGAACACCTTGAGCGAGTTTATCTATAGCTTGTTGACTAATTATGCCTTCAACTTGTACCCAATAAG
>NZ_JAFNOP010000013.1:0-86300 GCF_026536195.1 Gilliamella sp. B2969 | reverse complement strand
AACTCAGAAGTGAAACGCCGTAGTGCCGATGGTAGTGTGGGTATTACCCATGTGAGAGTAGGGTGCCGCCAGACTTTTAAATTAGTGCGAGAGCCCAGCAGAGATGCTGGGCTTTTTTGCTTTTTACAGCGGAATAATTATGACTAACAATGCTAGAAAATCGATAATGATTTACTATATTATTAAAAGTATTGTTATTGAACATAGTTAAATGGATAGGAAAAAAATGGGCTCATTAATTGCTTTTAACAAACCGTACAATGTAATTACGCAATTTTCTCCCCATGAAAAATATCAAACATTAAAAGATTTTATTTCATTACCCAAATTTTACCCGGCAGGTCGACTGGATACTGACAGTGAAGGATTATTATTACTGACCAATGATGGTAAGTTGCAGTCAAAAATCAGCTCGCCAAAATTTAAATTACCAAAAACTTATTGGGTACAAGTTGAAGGCATAATTAGTCAACAAGCTATAGATAAACTCGCTCAAGGTGTTCAGTTAAAAGAGTTCTATACGGCCGCAGCTATAGCGACTAAGCTGAAAGCGCCGACTAATCTATGGCAACGCGTTCCGCCTATTTGTGAACGTAAAGCTATTTCCAAATTGGTACAACATCAGTAACCATATGTAATATTTAAATCACAACAATAGAAGATGCGATTTCATATTTTTCTCAGTAGTGCATTATGAAGTATTTATAACTTATGCGGCTTTCTTGGTAGTTTAGTCATATAAATTCACTTTGCTATAATAAGCATTGTTATAAGAGTTAAATTATCTAAAAAATAGCTGATTAAAAGTATATTTGCTTGATAAATTCATTTTCCTATTTATTTATTTCTGTATGTATGAAACAATTTAGATATAGAAAAATAATTTTTTGAGGTAGTCAGTGATCGATAATGATGGCTACCGTCCAAATGTAGGAATAGTTATTTGTAACAGGTATGGTCAAGTTCTTTGGGCTCGTCGTTATGGACAAAATTCTTGGCAGTTTCCTCAGGGCGGAATTAAACTAAACGAAACGCCTGAGCAGGCAATGTTTCGTGAATTAAACGAAGAGGTAGGATTATTACCCAAAGATGTGAAAATTTTGTCTGTAACTAATGGTTGGTTGCGTTATAAATTACCTAAACGAATGATTCGCTGGGAAAATCAACCTGTATGCATAGGGCAGAAGCAGAAATGGTTTTTATTAGAATTGATTTCTGATACATCAGTAATTAATCTTAATATGTCTTCGACTCCAGAATTTGATGATTGGAAATGGGTGAGTTATTGGTATCCTATTCGTCAAGTTATTGCCTTTAAACGTGATGTCTATCGAAAAGCAATGAAAGAATTTTCTTTGCCAGTTTTTACTATACAGTCAGAGATAGAAGTGCCAACAGTTAATGTTTCTAAAAAGAAACGATTTAATTTCTTTGCTCATAAACGAAAAAATAAACAGCGTATAAAAAAATGAATCAATACTTACAATTTCCTAATTTTGATCCAATTGCTTTTTCAATTGGTCCTATTTCGCTACATTGGTATGGTGCAATGTACTTATTTGGTGTATTGGGCGCGCTTTATTTAGCTAAGCGCCGCGCAAGAAAGCCAAATAGTCAATGGACTACACAACAGGTTGAAAATTTATTATTTTGGGGTTTTTTAGGACTCTTTATCGGTGGCCGTCTTGGTTATATTTTGTTTTATAACTTTGATGCGTTTATTAAAGATCCGGTTATTTTGTTTAAAGTTTGGGAAGGCGGCATGTCATTCCATGGTGGTTTAATAGGTGCGATTTGTGTCATTGCGATTTTTGCTAAAATAACACACAAAACCTTTATGCAAGTAGCTGATTTTGTTGCACCTTTAGTTCCTATTGGGTTAATGTTTGGACGTTTTGGTAATTTTATTAATGGTGAATTGTGGGGACGCGTAACGCACTCACATATTGGTATGCTATTTCCAACCTCGTCTCATGCTGATTTTATGTATGTACAGTCTCATCCTGAATGGTTTTCTCTTTATACTCAGCTTAATGGTATTTTACCAAGGCATCCTTCGCAGCTTTATGAAATGTTGTTTGAAGGAATAGTATTATTTATTATTTTGAATTTATTTATCCGTAAACATAGACCTGTTGGTGCTGTATCTGGTCTATTTTTACTTTGCTATGGTTTATTCCGGTTTGTCATAGAGTTTTTTAGACAACCGGACGAACAAATAGGCTTATTCTTAAATATGATAAGTATGGGACAAATTTTATGCCTACCAATGATTATTGGAGGTATTTTGATTCTGTTATATGCATATAGATTTAACCGTAAGGCGATTAAACGATGAAACAATATTTAGCGCTGATGCAAAAAATTTTAGTAGAAGGGACACCTAAATCTGATCGAACTGGAACGGGTACATTATCGATCTTTGGTCATCAGATGCGATTTAATTTGCAAGATGGCTTTCCATTAGTAACGACAAAAAAATGTCATTTACGTTCTATTATTCATGAACTACTTTGGTTTTTGAAAGGGGATACTAATATCCGTTATTTACAGGATAATAAAGTGACTATTTGGGATGAATGGGCCGATGAAAATGGTGATTTAGGTCCAGTATATGGTAAACAATGGCGGGCTTGGGGAGCTGCCGATGGCCGTCAAATAGATCAAATTACTCAATTAATTGAACAAATTAAAAATGATCCTGATTCAAGGCGTATGATAGTTTCTGCATGGAATGTCGGTGAACTTGATCAAATGGCATTAGCACCATGTCATGCATTTTTTCAATTTTATGTTGCGCAAGGTAAACTTTCTTGTCAACTCTATCAACGCTCATGTGATGTATTTTTGGGATTACCGTTCAACATTGCAAGTTATTCACTCTTAATACATATGATTGCTCAGCAGTGTAATTTGGAGGTTGGTGATTTTGTTTGGACGGGAGGGGATACCCATCTATACTCAAATCATATGGATCAAACTAAGCTGCAATTAAGTCGAGAGCCAAGATCATTACCAAAATTATTGATAAAGCGTAAACCGCCAACAATTTTTGATTACGAATTTGAGGATTTTGAGATTGTTGATTATGATCCTTATCCTGCCATCAAGGCGCCAGTCGCAGTGTAAAGTATGTTGAAGTATTATGATAAAAAATACGTTTAATCTATTTTTTTACTCATACATAAGTTAACAATAGTATTATTGGGATTAATCAAATTAATCCCAATATTTTTTTAAATCTCTCTTTTTATGATTGAACGCATCATGTAACAATAGCCGATTTTGTCAATCGGAATGTTATTTTCCTGCATATTGAGCCAAGATTGGTATATAATAGTTAACTTTGTTTAAATCATTAATTGATCTTAATATGAGTCAAAATCAGGAAATTCGTCCCGTTTTTACTAAGCACTTATTACATCCTCGTTACTGGTTAACGTGGTTAGGAATTGGTTTTTTATATTTATTGGTATTGTTACCCTATCCAATAATTTATCAACTAGGTAAATCATTAGGTTTACTTTCAATGAAGTTAATTGGGAAGCGAAAAGAAACTGCAAAACAAAATCTTAAACTTTGTTTTCCCGACAAATCACAACAAGAACGCGACGCGCTGTTACGTGATAATTTTATTTCGACTGGATTAGCTATTTTTGAAACGGGTATGGCTTGGTTTTGGTCCGATAAACGTTTAGCTAAGCATTCTTCTATAGTGGGTGATGATTATATTACAAAGGTACAGCAATCAGGACAAGGTGTTTTATTAATTGGAATTCATTTCTTAACACTCGAATTAGGTGCTCGAATTCTAGGTATGAGTCACCCAGGTGTTGGCGTTTATCGACCTAATGATAATCTGGTAATGGACTATGTGCAGCTTAAAGGCCGACTAAAATCAAACAAATATATGTTAGATCGTTACAACACTAAAGGTATGATTCGGGCATTAAAAAATGGTGAATTACTTTGGTACGCGCCAGACCATGATTATGGTCCTAAAAATAGTGTATTTGCACCATTATTTTCTGTTGAAAAAGCAGCAACCACAATCGGAACTCGCATTCTCGTTAAGTTGGGGCAACCTGCAATTATACCGTTTACACCTAAACGTGAAAAAAAAGGTCACTATATTGTTGATGTAACGCCTGTGCTTGAAGGTTATCCAATCGATGATGATGTACTTGCTGCCGCGTTTATGAATAAAGCCATTGAGCATGAAATTTTAAAAGCACCGGAACAATATATGTGGTTACATAGACGTTTTAAAACACGCCCTAAAGGTGAAGCTCCTTTATATACAGATAGTGTACAATCTGATTAATATCCGCTCATTAAATCGTGTTGAGAAGAAGAGTAAAAATTACAATATGCAAAAACTAAATAAAATTATTTTGTATTGTCGCCAAGGATTCGAAAAAGAGTGTGCGGCTGAAATCACTGATAAAGCATCACAAAAAGCAGTATTTGGTTTTGCTAAAGTAAAAGAAAATAGTGGTTATGTTATTTTTGAATGCTACCAAGATGGCGATGCTCAACACTTGATTAAAACGTTATCTTTTCGAACATTAATTTTTGCGCGGCAAATGTTTGCAGCCGGTGATTTATTAACCGATCTACCTAACCATGACCGTATTTCTCCTATCATAGATTCATTATCAGGCTTAATAGAGAAAGCCGGTGATTTACGGGTAGAAGTAGCTGATACTAATGAAGGAAAAGAACTGATAGGATTTTGTCGTAAATTTACTGTTCCTCTTCGTCAAGCTTTAAGACATAAACGTATTTTATTGAAAGTGGAAAATCCATCAAGGCCCGTCATTCATCTATTCTTTATTAATAGTCAGAGTTGCTATATTGGCTATTCGTTAAGTCAAAATAATTCGCCATTTTATATGGGGATACCTCGGCTAAAATTTCCAAGCGATGCGCCTAGCCGTTCTACCTTAAAATTGGAAGAAGCTTTCCATATTTTTATTCCATACGAAGAATGGGATGAACGATTAAGAGGTGGTTTAAATGCGGTCGATTTAGGTGCTTGTCCAGGCGGTTGGACTTATCAACTCGTTAAACGAAATATGATGGTTTATGCCATTGATAATGGTCCAATGGATAAAAAATTGATGGAAACAGGACAAGTAAAACATTATCGTGAAGATGGCTTTAAATTTGTGCCAAAAAAGCATAATATTTATTGGTTGGTCTGTGATATGGTTGAAAAACCAACTAAAGTGACACAATTAATTGCCAAATGGCTTATTAATGGTTGGTGTCGAGAAACTATTTTTAACCTGAAATTACCAATGAAAAAACGATATGAAGAAGTAACACAAAATTTGTTGCTACTTCATGAAGAATTAAATGGTAAACAAATTAACGTCCAAATTCAGGCTAAACAGTTATATCATGATCGCGAAGAAATTACTGTGCACGTACAGCGGATTTGGGGATAACAAATTACAAGAGAATAGGTGTATGAATTTAAAACGGTCCTTTTATGCAATGCTAATACTTACATTGTTTACCTTATTGGCTGGATGTCCTGCCAATAAGCCACAAGTAATGACTGATTATGACCAGAATAAAAATTCTAGTTATTATTTATCACAAGCTGATAAAAGTTCTGGTTACGCCAAAACCAATTGGCAGTTAATGGCTATTCAGGCTTTAGTGAAAGAAAATCAACTAGCTAAAGCTGATGGATTACTATCGCAAATATCATCCCACCTTGATGCTAAGCAACAACAAGAGCGAACATTATTACTTGGTGAAATTGCAGTAAAATCAGGAAAGTCATTTGATTTTAATCAATTTTCTACTCAAGGCTTAACTCAAGCTCAGCTATACCGCTACTATACTATTAAACTCAGTAGTGATGAAAAAAATAAAGAGATTAATGCACAAGCTCATGACTATACTGAATTAGAAAAATATGCGCCAGAAAATCAAAAAAAACAGATATTAAATAATACTTGGAATTTCTTTAGCAAGTTAAACGTAAATGAAATTAATTCAATTGTTGTCAACGAAGATGACAGCATTTTACAAGGTTGGATTAATTTAAGTTATGCGTACACAAACAACAGTAAAGCTCCCACTACGCAAGAAGGTGATACACCAGAAGTGATAGCCGAGAAAACGCAAAAACAAAAGCAAGCATTAAAACAAGCTGTTGCTGATTGGCTAACCCAGTATCCAGATCATCCAGCTAAAAATATCCTACCAATATTGACTGGTGAGCAGACCTTAGCTGCCGCAGACACGAATGCGAAAAAAGTAGCTTTATTATTACCATTAAATGGTTCATCACGTATATTCGGCGACACAATTAAGCAAGGTTACAGTGATGCAATAAAGTTCTTCCCGCAAGAACCACAGCAAAATGTCGTTTTACTCGACACAACAAGTGCGCCAATGGATACACTTATTCAGCAAGCAAAAGAGCAAAATGTTGAACTCATCGTTGGTCCTTTGCTCAAAGATGAAGTTGTTAAAATAAAACAATTAGCACCAAGCATACCGGTTTTAGCACTCAATAAAGTTGATAATAATACAATATCGACGAATAAAATGTGCTTTTTTGCACTATCACCAGAAGATGAAGCAAAGGATGCTGCCGATCATATTTATGCGCAAAGTAAGGTGAAACCTCTACTGCTTGTGCCACAAAATGATTTAGGCAAACGTGTCGCGCAAACTTTTGCTAAACAGTGGTCACAATTATCTGCTAATAATTCTCAAGCTTATGTGCAATATTTTGGCAATAAAAGTTCATTAAGTGCGAATATGAATCAAAATAGTGGAATCAGCCTGAGTGGCTTACCTATTTTAATCAATGATGCAACTACTCAGCCGGTACCGCCTGAACAATCAGCTAGTTTTGATGCTATTTATATCTACTCTTCTTATGATGAACTAACCCTAATTAAACCTATGTTAGATATGGGGGCGGCTAAATCGGGAACTAACTTATCTCAGATAATGATTTATACCAGTTCAAAAAGCCATGTAGCCAATGCATCTAATGATTTTAACTACGATATGAATAAAACGGAATATGCTGATATTCCAATGATCATTAATCGCACCGATAATATGTTAGAAATAATACCAAGCAATATTCAGAAAGATTATTCATTATTGCGTTTATACGCGATGGGCATTGATGCATGGAGACTAGCAAACCGCTTTAATCAATTAGATTCTTATCAACCTAATTTTTTAGATGGAATGACAGGAAAATTATCGACAAGTAATCAGTGTGAAGTGACAAGAGCATTGTCTTGGCAACAATATATTCATGGTTCAACTCAAACTACCACAACAAGCGAAGAATAAACAAATTGGCAAGTATTATGAAAATATCGCTTGCCAATACTTACTTAAACAAGGGCTTTTATTAATTGCTAAAAATAGTCAATATCCCTTAGGTGAAGTTGATTTAATTATGCAAGATAAGCAATGTCTGGTTTTTGTTGAAGTACGTTATCGAAAAAATGCTAATTTTGGCGATGCTGCGATGACGGTAACGTTAAGTAAACAAACGAAAATTAAGCAAGCAGCACAACTTTGGATGCTATCTGAAAATTTGAATATTGAAGATACCGAGTTTAGGTTTGATATTTTTGCCATAACAGGTAAAAATCAACAATGGATTATTAATGCGTTTTAATTATTAGGTGAAAAACGTGCAAGATTTAATTAAAAATTATTTTACTGAAAGTATTCAAACACAAATTGTAATGGCGGAGTCTTTAGGTTCATCAATCGAAAAAGCAGCCAATATCATTGTTCAAGGTTTACTTAATGGCAATAAAATTATGAGTTGTGGCAATGGTTCTTCCGCTGCAAACGTTCAAAGTTTTACCTCACGATTGATGACTAGCATTAATATAGAAAGACCCAGTATTCCTGCCTTAGCTTTAGTTTCTGATAATGTATTATTAAGCGCTATTGCCACTCATGAAGAAGTTTACGCACGTCAAATTCAAGCCTTGGGTCAACAAGGTGATATTTTGATTATAGCAACTAGCCAAGGTAACAGTCGATCAATTATACGGGCGGTACAAGAGGCGGTGATTAAAGATATGAAAATTGTTGCACTTACCGCTTTTGATGGTGGTGAAGTGATTGGTTTACTTAGCCAAAATGATATTGAAATTAGAGTTCCCTCCTATAAAAAAGTGATGGCTTACGAGATGCATGCAATGATTCTAAACTGCTTGTGCCAATTAATTGAAAATACATTGTTTATTCATGGTGAATAAGTTGAAATAAAAACAGTTTAGTTCTGCATTAATAGTGTTTTTATGCTATAATTATAAGCTATTTTGATGATCTAAATTAATAAGAGAACATGGTGTTATGACCGAACTAGCCAAAGAGATAACCCCCGTTAATATTGAAGATGAATTAAAATCCTCTTATCTTGACTATGCAATGTCTGTCATTGTTGGGCGTGCTTTACCCGATGTGCGTGACGGTTTAAAACCGGTTCATCGTCGGGTTTTATTTGCCATGAACGAAGCTGGATATGATTGGAATAAACCTTATCGAAAATCAGCGCGTGTTGTTGGGGATGTCATCGGTAAGTATCACCCTCATGGTGATTCTGCTGTTTATGATACGATTGTGCGTATGGCACAGCCATTTTCATTACGCTATATGTTAGTTGATGGGCAAGGAAACTTCGGTTCAGTTGATGGTGACTCTGCTGCTGCAATGCGTTATACCGAAATTCGTATGCAAAAATTTGCAGGTGCATTATTGACGGATCTTGATAAAGAAACCGTTGATTTTTCACCTAACTATGATGGATCCGAGATGATTCCAGACGTGTTACCAACACGTATCCCTAACTTATTAATTAATGGCTCATCAGGAATTGCAGTTGGTATGGCAACGAATATTCCACCACATAATTTATCTGAAGTGATTAATGGTTGCCTTGCTTTTATTGAAGATGAAAACATTTCTGTTGATGGTTTGATGGAGCATATTCATGGGCCTGATTTTCCAACGGCAGCGTTAATTAATGGTCGTAAGGGTATTGAAAATGCTTACCGTACCGGTCGAGGCATCATTTATATCCGCTCAAAAGCAACCATTGAAGTTGATGACCATTCAGGTCGTGAAACGATTATTGTTAATGAAATTCCATATCAAGTTAACAAGAAAAAGTTAATAGAAAAGATAGCTGAGTTAGTCAAAGATAAAAAAGTAGAAGGTATTTCAGCACTACGCGATGAATCAGATAAAGATGGGATGCGTATTGTGATCGAAGTTAAACGCGATGCTGTTGCTGAAGTGGTATTAAATAATCTTTTCTCTTTGACGCAGCTACAAGTTTCATTCGGTATTAATATGGTTGCTTTACATAAAGGGCAACCAAAACTATTAAACTTACGTGAAATGATTGAAGCATTTGTGCTTCATCGCCGTGAAGTGGTTACGCGCCGAACGATATATGAACTCCGTAAAGCTCGTGAACGTGCCCATGTTTTAGAAGGTTTAGCAATAGCACTTGCCAATATCGATCCTGTTATTGAGTTAATTCGTGCTGCATCAACGCCAAGCGAAGCGAAAACTAAATTATTGGCGCAAGCTTGGCAGTTAGGTAATGTCGCTGCAATGCTTGAAAAAGCGGGTAATGATGCTGCGCGACCAGAAGAATTAGCACCAGAATTTGGTATTCGTGATGGTCACTATTATTTATCTGAAGCACAAGCGCAAGCTATCTTAGATCTACGCTTACATCGCTTAACAGGTCTTGAACACGAAAAAATTCTTGATGAATACAAAGCGTTACTTATTCAAATCGGTGAACTATTGCATATTTTAGCAAGTCCAGAAAGATTGATGGAAGTCATTCGTGAAGAGCTCGAAGCGGTTCGAGATCAATTCCAAGATGCAAGACGAACTGAAATTACAGCTAGCAGTGCTGATATTAATATTGAAGATCTTATCGCGCAAGAAGACGTGGTTGTTACCCTTTCTCACCAAGGCTATGTGAAATATCAACCGCTTTCTGATTATGAAGCACAACGTCGTGGTGGCAAAGGTAAATCGGCGACCAAAATTAAAGAAGAAGATTTTGTTGAAAAACTACTGGTCGCCAATACGCATGATACAATTCTTTGTTTCTCTAGCCGTGGCCGATTATATTGGATGAAAGTTTACCAATTACCTGAAGCAAGTCGTGGTTCTCGTGGTCGTCCAATTATTAATCTATTACCACTTGAAGCAGATGAGCGTATTACTGCAATTTTACCGGTTCGGGAATTTGATGACGAACATTGTGTGTTTATGGCAACGGCACAAGGTACAGTTAAGAAAACCTCACTAATTGAATTTAGTCGTCCTCGTAGTGGTGGTATTATCGCCATTAACCTACGTGATGATGATGAACTTATCGGTGTGGATCTAACAAGTAATGAAACATCAGATACCGTTGATGATGAAGAGCTCAATGATGATGTAATTGTTGATGAGACAGATAATGATGACGAAGTCTCTCAAATCTCTAATACAGAAGACATTATGTTATTTTCAGCTAATGGTAAAGTTGTTCGCTTCCCGGCGAATAAAGTTCGCTGCATGGGACGAACTGCGACCGGTGTTCGGGGTATTAAATTAGAAGGTGATGATAAAGTAGTCTCACTCATTGTTCCTCGAGGTAATGGCGCAATTTTAACTGCTACTCAAAACGGTTATGGTAAACGTACTGAACAAGAATTATATCCAACTAAATCACGCGCAACTAAAGGTGTAATTTCTATTAAGGTCAGTGAGCGAAATGGAGCAGTTGTTGGAGCTGTACAAGTTGATGAAACCGATCAAATTATGTTGATCACTGATGCAGGAACGTTAGTTCGCACGCGTGTATCAGAAGTGAGCATTGTTGGTCGAAATACGCAAGGTGTTATGCTTATTCGAACGGCTGAAAGTGAAAAAGTTGTCGGATTGCAGCGAATTGCTGAAACAGAGGATGATGATAACGAGTCTGAATTTCCCTCGAACCAAGGTGAACAACGGACTGATTCATTAGAGGAATCCGAAGAATAATTTTTAATTATTAAAAAGGATTAGTTAATATAGCTAATCCTTTTTTATTTTAGAAAATCAGGAAAAGGAACAGTATTTGATGTCATTTTTTATAAAAAAAATTTTAACAAATCTTGCGTGGCAAATTTTAATTGCCTTGATCTTAGGTGTAGCAATGGGGGCTTATCTGTTCGAACTTTCTGTTCCAACTCACCCTTTACATTCTTATTATCAATTCTCTATCGTTAATATTTTCCAACCTGCGGGTGATATCTTTATTCGTTTAATTAAAATGATTGTATTACCTATTATATTAAGTACATTAACACTTGGTATTGCAGGTATCGGCGGCTCAAAACGATTAGGGACGTTAGGGTTTAAAACAATACTCTATTTTGAGATAATTACTACCATCGCTATTTTATTGGGTCTTTTATGGGGCAATGTTTTCGCGCCAGGTGCAGGTATTGACTCTTCAACTTTAGCCACAACTGATGTGAGTAAATATGCAAAAGCAGCGGAGGAACTAAGTGGAAAACCTCATGGCCTTATTGTTATGATTTTAGACATGATTCCTGCCAATATTTTTAAAGCAATGACGGATGGTGCGGTTTTACCTGTAATTTTCTTCTGTGTGTTTTTTGGTTTAGGTTTAATGTCTTTACCAGATAAACAACGCGAACCATTTGTATTCTTCTTAAAAGTTGTTTCTGATACCATGTTCAAAGTGACAAATATGATCATGCGTTATGCGCCAATTGGGGTATTTGCTCTTATTACTGTCACGGTGGCTAAATATGGATTCGAATCTTTATTACCACTATTCAAACTAATTTTGACCGTATATTCGGCAATGATTGTTTTTACCATAGTAGTATTAGGTATTGTGTGTAAACTCTGTAAATTTAGTATTTTTAAATTACTGAGAATTTTAAAAGAAGAATTAGTCATTGCATTTTCAACGGCCAGCTCTGAAACAGCATTGCCAAAAATCATCGAAAAAATGGAAGCTTATGGCGCGCCTAAAGCGATAACCAGTTTTGTTATTCCAACCGGTTATTCATTTAACTTAGATGGATCGACTTTATACCAAAGTATTACCGTTATCTTCTTAGCTCAGCTATTTGGTATGGATTTAAGCATTATAGATCAAATTATTATTGTTATTACTCTAATGATAGCCTCTAAAGGTATTGCTGGCGTACCTGGTGCTTCAATATTAGTGCTATCTGCAACACTCGGAAGTGTCGGTATACCACTAGAAGGTATAGGCTATATTATGGGAGTCGAGCGTATTTTAGATATGGGTCGAACTGTTGTTAATGTGGTTGGTAATGCATTAGCGGCAATTGTTATTGCACGTTGGGAAAATGCATTTGATGATACAAAAGCCAGAGCTTATGAACAAAAATATTTAAAATAATCTAGGTATTAGTGTATTACTATCAAAAGCTTCTGTTTATAAAAATGGAAGCTTTTATTTTAACTAGAAAAATGATGATTCATCATAAATAGCCGTCTAGTCAGGTAGTAATTATAAACTGACTTAAAAATAATACTATTAATAACGGAAATAGTGCTCGGTTATTTTCTAATAGAAGATAAAGATCAATTGATGTAATATTTTTGATATTAATTATATTTTTTGTTTTTAGATAGATATAAAAAAACCCAGCATTTGCTGGGTTTCTCGTTTATACAAAACTATTTAATTTTAGCTTCTTTATAAACAACATGCTGACGAACAACAGGATCATATTTTTTGATCTCCATCTTTTCAGGCATGGTTCTTTTGTTTTTGCTAGTGGTATAAAAATGACCGGTACCAGCAGAAGAAACTAATCTAATTTTTTCACGTACACCTTTAGCCATGATATGGTTTCCTTATTAGTACTTTTCACCACGGGCACGAAGTTCAGCTAAAACTGCATCAATACCCTTTTTATCGATAGTACGCATACCTTTAGCTGATACACGTAATTTTACAAAACGTTTTTCACTCTCAATCCAGAAACGGTGAGTTTGAAGGTTTGGTAGAAAACGACGTTTAGTAGCATTCATCGCATGAGAACGATTATTTCCCACTAAAGGACCTTTTCCTGTTACTTGGCATACTCGTGACATGTCAATAATTCTCCGAAATTTCTATGCTTAAGCCTTGGGCGTAATATGTTAATGGAATTAACCTCGTCAGGCTTTTAGTTTGCTGCAGTTCTATTTGAGAAGCAGTCTAACCTCTCACACTACACCCATAATAATGAGGTAGCGAAGTATACGCTGTTATGCAAAGATTCTCAAGTATTATCTTATTTTAGACTAAAAATAAGTTCACTATGAGCAACGATTGATATAAAAAGATAAAGGTACCTATCAATTTGCTTCTATTTTATAACGAGCTTTACTTTAGTTAAATACAAAAATCGTTTTATTTTATAATAAATATGCTTTAATACTAAATGATAAATATATTTTTTGATTTAATTTTCTAACTTTCAAGGAGATTATATGAACCAGTTTAAGCCATATGACATCTATGGCATTATCGGTTATCCGTTAGGGCATACAATGAGCCCATTAATTCATACTACTTCGTTTCAAGATTATAATATTCCAGCTGTATTGGTTGCATTTCCAACGCCTCCAGAAGAGATACCTAACCTGTTCAAATCGGTTCGATTACTAAATATTCGCGGTTTATGTGTCACTATTCCTCATAAACAAACAATTATTCCTTATTTAGATTATGTTACTGATCATGTTAAAAAAGCAGGCGCAGCAAATTTAGTTTATTGGGATGGTGACAAGCTTTGTGGTGACAATACTGATATTGTTGGTTTTATGGAGCCATTAAGACAAAAAAAATTACCTGCCGACTATAAAAAGGTTTTATTGTTAGGCGCTGGGGGCGCAGCTCGCGCTGCTGTAGTGGGTTTGCAGGATCTCGGTTATACCGATATTACCGTTAGTGATATTTCTAAAGAACTACCCGAAGCACTAGCCAAAGAGTTCAACCTTAAAATTGTTGATTGGGAAGATCGTAGCAAAGTTGAGGCTCAAATCATTGTTAACTCAACCCCATTAGGCATGCAAGGCAAATTTGAAGACCAAACTCCTTATGAACAGGCGTGGTTTAAAGGAAAGGGCTTAGCTTATGACATTGTTTATACGCCATATAATACAAAATTTAGACAAGAAGCTCACAACGCGGGCTGGGAATCAATTTCTGGTCGTGAGATGTTTATTGGTCAAGCAAATGCACAATTTAATATTTGGACAGGAAAAGAACTGTCTCAACGAGCAAAACAAGCGGTAATAGACGCGCTAGCAGCAAAATAAATATTGAAAAAATAACATACATCTTATCAATGTTAATTTGATGTATGTTAGAACATTGATCATATTGTTCTATTATTCTGACATATTGATTGCCTGGATATAAATTTAATGAATTTTGTAATTTCACAATGTGAATACAAGGAGTATTTATGACAAATCTTGAATTGCAAGCTTATCGTCGTTTTTTGATGTTAAAAGTGCTAGAAGCGAGTGAATATATTGGTAAAACAGACATTAAAACTTGGCATGACTGGGAAAGCGGTAAGTTGCCTGTTCCTGAATTTGTAGCAACAGCGATGCAAGAATTAAAAAAAATTCGCCACGATAAAATCAATCTTATCATTAAAGGCATTAATGATCGGGTTGGCAGTAATACTATTCGTTACTTCATGACATATGAAGAGTTTAAAAAAGTCAATCCAGATCTTGATGTGATTCAATGGCGATTACACCAATCCATTGCTACTGAACTTTATTTTCGAGGTCTAGAAAAACTGTGCTAGCGGTTATTATTTGTAATATGAATGCTTAATAATCTTATTGGTGTAAATATTATTTTACATTATTTGACAGTTTTATGAAAAACATATTCATATAAATCAATAGTATTTATTTTTACAAGATTAAATGTAAAAAAAATGTTGCAAAAGATAAAGTGAATCACTAGCATAGACAAAATATTCTGAGATCTGTCAATCTGAAAGGACCCAATATGAATAAACCAATTTTTCTCGTCGGCGCAAGAGCAGCTGGCAAAACAACAATGGGAAAAATGTTAGCAAATAAGCTATCGTTTTCTTTCATTGATACAGATTGTCATTTACTCGAAACCACCCAAAAAACAGTGGCCGAAATTGTTGAAAAAGAGGGCTGGGAAGGGTTTAGGGCAAGAGAAAGCCAAGTACTGATTGATACAGCAAAACCTAATCGGGTCATTGCTACAGGTGGTGGAATGGTTTTAGCGGATCATAATCGCCAATTTATGAAACAAAATGGTATTGTTATCTTTCTTTCTGCGCCAGCGGCGACGTTAGCAGCTCGTTTAATGAAAGATCCAAATATTGCTCAGCGTCCTTCTCTTACGGGTTTATCAATTGTAGATGAAATGGAAAAAGTCGTAGCGGAACGATTGCCTTTATATCATGATGCCGCCCATTATGTTGTTAATGTCGATCAAGATGAACATCAAATTTTAAGCCAAATGCTTGAAATGTTGAATAATTAATCAACTTGTTTTGCCTAAACCTAGATAAAATACCACATTATTATGTGGTATTTTTTATGAAAAGTTATCGGGTTTTACTAATTTATCTGCCTCATCTATTGGTTTTGTTAACCATCATAGAGTTGGTAAAGTAATATCAGTAAAATATTCTTAATAAATTAATAGTTATCGCTTTTAGATTAATATTAATACTTGTATATTGAATTCGATTAACAGTTTAGTTTTAAATATATTTCAAATATGGAGTACGACAAATGGATACGTTAAAAGTCAATTCTTATGGAATTGTCGGGTCTATTTACGCTAATTATATCATTCAAAGTATTGCACTAATTGTGATTATGCAATTTTCCATTGATCTTACAAAACAGCTTAACACAGATCTTATTGGATTAGGCTATGTTGCTTCAGGTATAGGTATTGGAAAAATCTTTTTAATGTTTGTTGGTGGAATACTTTCAGATAAATTTGGTCGTAAGCTTTTTATTTTCCTCGGTATGGCGTGTTACGCGGTTTTCTTTATTGGTATGATATTTTGTACCAACATTCATCTCGCTTTTTGTCTGGCCATTGCAGTTGGGGCGGGGAATTCTTTTTTAGACACAGGTTCCATGCCTGCATTGACTGAATGCTTTCCAAGTTCTGCCGGTTCAGCAAGTGTGTTAATAAAAGCGTTTATTTCTATTGGGACTTTAGTACTTCCTTTTATCGTTACTTTTTTTGACACTAATCAAATTTGGTATGGTTGGGCTTTTCTTGGCTTTACGGCCTATTTAGTGATAAATGGCATATTATTATTACCTAAAAAATTTCCTCACAAAGATACTTCAATTAAAGGTGGCCAAGGTTCAGAGAACTATTTCAAAAGCCATCCTAAATTTGCATTTGAAGGCATTTTATTGATCATTATGGGATTTACTACAACAGCAACATTTGTCATTATTTTGCAATGGTTGCCAACTATCGCAACTGAAGGCGTAAATATGAGTGACCTTGATGCTAAACAATTAATTAGCTATTACAGTACCGCATCGATTATATCGGTATTTGTGACTGCTTTTGTCGTTAAACATTTTTTGAAACCTATCTTTTGCATCATAATATTACCTGCATTGTCAGCTATTGTTCTGATTATTTTTTATTTTAATATTTCACCTGTTATGTGCGTTATTGCAGCAATTGGTATGGGATTTACCGCAGCCGGTGGTGTACTTCAATTAACTTTAGTGGTAATGCAACAAATGTTTCCAAGCCGTAAAGGCCTTGCTGTTGGTTGTATGTATACTTTTAGTGGATTATCGTTTGTGGTTATTCCACTGATTGTGCCAAAACTTGCTATGATTGATGTTAGTTATGCAATTTTGATTGATTTTTTTATTGCGTCATTAAGTTTAATCTTAGGTTCAATTGTTTTTTATCGATTTAAAAACGTTATTGATATTACAAAAATATAATGATTGATTTAAGTATTTGTGTTCAATATTAAAACAAAATTAAAAATAATACCTTTTTGATATATATAGGAATTGAGGAATGAAAAACCGATATTGGGGCACAGCGAGTTGTTTATATATCAACTACTTTGTGCATGGAATGGGCGCGATTATTTTGGGATTAAATATTGATTATTTAGCTGCCCAATTTAATCCACAATCTGCTTATCTGTTTACTTTAAATAAAGAGGTACTCACGGCAGTACAATTAAATTTGATCAGCGAAGCAAAGCAAAGTGTTTACAACGTGATGATGGGATTGGGTATAGGCCGATTATTAGTATTATTTATTATGGGATCGTTATCCGACAGACTTGGTCGTAAACCCTTCATTGTTTTAGGTGGATTGTTTTATATCGGTTTTCTACTAGGAATTTTAGTTAGCCCGAGTGTACAAATTGCCTTTATGTTTGCTATTTTAGGTGGCATTGCCAACTCAACACTTGATGCTGGTACTTATCCAGCGCTTATGGAAGCTTTTCCTAAATCACCGGGCTCAGCATCTATTTTAATTAAAGCAGCTATTGCAGCAGGGCAATCCTTGTTGCCTATCATTGTCGGCATGATTATGGCTAACCAAGCATATTATGGTTGGTCATTCATTTTTTGTTGCGTTATTTTAGGGTTAAATGCATTGATAGTGTTTAAGATGCCTTTTCCAAACCACAAACTCACGCCAGAGCAAGAGCTAGAGAATCTAGAAAAAAATGAAAAAACAACGCCTGTTTTAAAACAAAAGGCTAATTTTTGGATAGAAGGTATCTGTTTTATCATCATTGGTTTCACTTCAACCGCGACCTTTTATCTGGTTTCGTCTTGTTTAAAAGATTTTTCACAAACAGTTGCGGGTATGGATTCTTCGGGTGCAGTACAAGCTTTTTCTTCTTATGGTATTGGGACACTTGCCAGTGTATTTTTAACTTCACTTTTGGTGAAAAGCTTAATTAAACCTGTGTATATTGTTGTGTTTTATCCACTACTTTCAACTATCATGTTGATAGTAATGTATTTTAACCCAACCCCTGCATTATGTATGATCGGTGGTTTTGTACTTGGTTTTACTGCGGCAGGCGGCGTTTTACAACTTGCACTTACCACCATGGCTGAATTTTTTCCATCAGGTAAGGGTAAAGTGCTGGGTATATTTTTTACTTCTTCCAGTATTGCAACCGCCATAATCCCGTTTTTAATTGGCTGGGTATCAACTAATTTGGGTTTACGTTATGTTATGTTGAGTGATGCCATAATAGCGGGGATTGGTACCATATTGGCTATTGTTGTATTGATGCGTTACCGAACCGTTTTTAACGTATCACATACAATTACGGATAAATAATTAAAAAGTTGCTCAATCAAAAAATAATTTATAGATCATTTCTTAAACCTATTGGGTTGTCTGTCTAATAATCATGAAACATGATAAGGCATGCTTAAAAAAAGCATGCCTATTTAATGCTATGGTTTAAAGTTCAAGTTTATCACTGCATTTGTTAATCAATATGGTTGGTCTTAGTGGTTATTGTTAAATACAGTTATGATCAATTTATGTTCGTTGATCTTAATTTGTCTAATTTTCAGCTTTTAATCGATTTTGAAAATATTACTTGCCATTAAATTAAAAATAAATAAAATTACAATAAATGTGAATAAATATTCATTTTGATAACGGTGATTAAGATGAAAGAAAGAACAACTGAATTAGTCGAAGGGCTAAGACATTCAGTACCTTATATCAATGCTCATCATGGAAAAACGTTTGTAATTTTATTAACAGGCGCGGTATTAAAAAGTAATAATTATTCAAGCATTATTAGTGATATCGGGTTGCTTTACAGTCTTGGTATAAAACTGGTTATAGTTAATGGTGCACGTAATCAAATTGACGAATCACTTAAACATCATAATATTGAACCTAACTATCATAAGAATACGCGAATTACTGATGCCAACACGCTAGATATTGTTAAACAAGTTACAGGGCTATTGCAGCTCAATATTACAGCCAGTCTATCAATGTGCTTAAATAATACGCCATTACAAGGTGCGCATATTAATGTGGTAAGTGGCAATTTTGTTATTGCTCAGCCACTTGGTGTTGATGATGGTATTGATTATTGCCATACAGGCAAAATTCGCCGAATTAACTTTGAAGCGATAGATGAGCAATTAAATCGCGGTTCAATTGTATTACTTGGACCTGTGGGGGTATCGGTAACAGGGGAAAGTTTTAATTTATCTTCAGAAGATGTTGCAGCCGAAGTTGCAATACGTTTGAAAGCCGATAAATTAATTAGTTTTTGCGCTGAGCAGGGGGTGCTTGACGAACAGGGTAAAGTAATTACAGATCTTTTTCCTATTGATGCTGATAACTATGTTAATCAAAAAGAACAGCATGGAAAGCCGCTTTCGAGCGAAGCTCGATTTTTACGGGCAGCATCGAAAGCTTGTCGCAATGGCGTAAGACGAAGTCATTTAGTCAGTTATTTAGTCGATGGCGCAATTTTGCAAGAACTATTCTCGCGTGATGGCATTGGTACACAAGTAGCAATGCAACATTCTGAACAAATTCGCACAGCAACAATCAACGATATTGGTGGTATTTTAGAACTTATTCGTCCACTTGAAGAACAAGGCATTTTAGTTAAACGTTCACGAGAACAGTTAGAGATGGAAATTGATAAATTTACAATCATTCAACGTGATAATATGACTATTGGTTGTGCAGCACTTTATCCATATCCCGAAGAAAAAATGGGCGAAATGGCTTGCGTTGCTATCCATCCGCAGTATCGAAATTCATCGCGCGGCGATCTGTTGATCGAAAAAATCGCTGAAAGCGCCACTAATCTAGGATTGGAAAAAATTTTTGTACTCACAACCCGGAGTATTCATTGGTTTAGAGAAAAAGGGTTCAATCCAGCTGAAGTTGATGATTTGCCGATTAAAAAGAAACAACTTTACAATTATCAACGCAACTCAAAAATATTAATGTTCAATATCAAATAAATTAATTCACTATAAATCGACTTTTGGGTCGGTGATTTGCCTAATCATTAGATGTATTTGAGTTATCAGCTTAATAAAACTGATAACTCTTTTACTGTCACTTGAATAATTTAACTAATAATTTTATGAACAACGATAAGCTTGCACAATCCGTTTTTGGTAAAACTTTTTCTTTAATGCCTGATAAAACAAAAAATAGCAAAACCAGCACCGTAAAATATACAATGGCAAACCACTAATAACAGCGGCAATAATGTACCTTTAACATTAGCAGTAAAATTACCAAATATGGACGCTGTTTTATCTGTTATAAATAAAATTTGTTATGCATTTATGCAGCATATCAATGCGATAGTGAAAATGGTAACAACGCTAATAATTTTAGTAAAAAGCATACAATACAACCAACAGTAACTTGTTAGTAAAAAAGACCATTATAGTGATAGCCGCAACACGTTTTGAGCTAATAATTTAAACACATTGTTTAAATGTTGGAATATTTTTTTAGTGAAAATAACAATACCTTTTTTAGCAATAGATAACTTTTCAGCAATACCGCTGATAGTCCTAAGGTAAAAATCAGACAAGTATTATGCTTAAAAATATCCTTAGTCTGTTTTTTGTTGACACAATTGATCCCACCTAAATCGCTTTCGTAAAAAATAAGGTGTAGTTAAATAACAAAGTGAGAAGATTGGTAAAAAATAGGACAGAGAGTTTGATAATCATTACAGTGTTATCAATCATATTGTTGGTGGTAAATTAATGGTATTTATTACAGCATTTATTAAAATAACTGAGTGGTAATATTATTTAATTGCGTTATTTAAAATTTGCCAAGTAAATGACTTTTTTAAATAAAAACCGCGAGGTCGAGTTAAAATAATTTGACCATTTTCACCAATTGCTTCTGTTAATGCACGGCCGTTAGCCGCTTTGGGGCGAATTTGTAAATAGGTTCCATAGCGAGCTGTAATTTTTTCAACTTGGCCAAGAGTGATCATATCCATCAGTTCTTGCCAATCCTGTTTTAGCTGTTGTTCTTGTTGGGGGGATGGCATCCACAAAATAGGACGACCAACTTTGCGATCTGCCAATGCAATAGTTCTTTCTCCTTGTATTGGGATCCAAAGCACTTTAGTCAATTTATATTTGACATGACTTGTTTCCCAAATGACCCCGTGGTTTGCCATCAAAGGGGCTACACTAACAAAAGTGGTTTCTAAAGGTTTTCCCTGGTTATCAATGGGAATGGTTTTAAGTTCAATGCCTAAACTAGCAAAATCCCGTTCGGCCTTACTACCTGCATTTGCTCCCAAAAAAGTTTCAATTAGATTGCCAACCCAACCTTTTTGTTTAGTAAGATTTTGTGGCATCGGCATATTCAAATATTTTGCGATATCAGCAAAAGTATAACCGGCTGCTAATTCAGCTCGTTGTAATAATTCTTGTTCACAATTAGGGAAAAATATTGGCATGTAAAGGCATTAACTTAATGGCGAAATATTCACAGCCAATTATATTGGCTGTGAATACGGAAATAAAGGACTATTAATTGAGTTTTTCAACCCAACTTGCATAGCTATTAATGATTAGAGAAAGGAATTCTTTAGTTTTTGCCGTTATATTGCCGTTTTCATCGAATGATGAATTGATATTACCAATATAAGCTTCGGGTTGTTGTAGTGTCGGCATATCTAAAAATACTAAAGATTGGCGTAATTGATGATTTGCACCAAATCCACCGATTGCACCTTGTGAAACAGAAACAACTGCTGCTGGTTTTTTCGACCAAACGCTTTTACCGTAAGGACGAGAACCCACATCTAAAGCATTTTTGATAACAGCTGGTAAGCCTCGATTATACTCAGGTGTGACAAAAATAACGCCTTGGCATGCTGCGATTTCTTGACGAAAACGGGTGTAAGATGAAGGTGGTGTATCGGTGTCAATATCTTCATTATATAAAGGCAAATCACCAATAGAAATTAGTTGTAATGAGAGTGATGGAGGTGCAATTTCTTGAAATATTTTTGCGACTTTTAAGTTAAAAGAATCCTTGCGTAAACTACCTACTAATACCGCAATTTTTTTACTCATTTTCTATTCTCCCTAATATCTTATAAAATTAAGAGACACAGTTTGTGTCTCTTAATTATTGTTATTTATTATTAAATATAACAAATATTAATGACCAGAAGAATCCATTTTACGACCTGTTTCAAATAAGAACCAAGCACGTCTTTCAGTTTGATCGATCCACTCTTCGATTAAGCTTGCTGTAGCGGTATCATTATATTTATCGCAAATATCGTGTGCTTCACGCATACGAGATGTAAGTTTAATATTATCTTGGCAAAGTTCAGCAAGCATATCTGATGGTTCAACAAAATCAGCATCATTATCAGAAATACTTTGTAATTTTGAAATATGACCGATTGAACGAAGGGTGGTTCCACCTAATTTACGCACGCGTTCAGCGATAGGATCAGTCATCGCAAATAATTCTTCACCATGATCATCTAACATTAAGTGATAATCACGAAAATGAGGACCGCTTACATGCCAATGGAAGTTTTTAGTTTTTAAATATAAAGCAAATACATCAGCTAATACTGAATTCATAGCACTAGAGATATCTTTTGATGCTTTTTCACCTAAATCAGTTGGGAATAAAATTGCTGCTTGTTGAAGTTTTTTGGCGCTTTTTGTAGAGTTAGTCGTTTTAGCCATAACACATTCTCCTCGGTTAAATAATAAATAAATTTTCTTATATAAAATTACGCCAACTCAGCGTTAATGTCCAATGAAAATCAACTATTTTTAGCTATTACTGCTATTTCAGCAAACTATTATTTTTGTCTTGTTTTATGTTCTCCCATTTTTTTTGAAACATTTTCTTTCAAAATGAAAGAAAATGTTTCAAATTGTGATCTATATAAAAGTTTTTTCTTTTAATGTTGTTAATATGTCGACAAAGTTTAACTTAATAGGAGGCAATATGATTGACGCTATTTCATTTGGTGCTGAATGGTTTATAGGGCTATTCCAAGAGGGAGGTAAAGTATTAGTAGGAATGGTAACAGGAATTTTACCGTTATTAATCTCTTTACTGGTTGTGATGAATGCAGTAATTAAATTTATTGGGCAAGATCGTATAGAACGCCTAGCACAGGCTTGCGCTGGTAATCCAATTTCTCGGTACTTACTACTACCATTAATTGGAACCTTTGTTTTTTGTAATCCGATGACATTAAGTTTAGGGCGTTTTATGCCAGAGTATTACAAGCCAAGTTACTATGCCGCTTCTTCTTATAGCTGTCACTCGATGAATGGACTTTTTCCTCATGTTAATCCTGGTGAGCTGTTTGTGTATTTAGGTATTGCTGCTGGACTAACAACGTTGAATCTTCCATTAGGTCCATTAGCGGTTAGTTATTTTCTTGTTGGTTTGGTCACAAACTTCTTTCGAGGTTGGATTACCGATTTTTGTACTGCCGTTTTTGAAAGAAAAATGGGGATTAAATTAGATAGAGAAGTACATCTATAACATTCATCTATCAAGATAAAGAGGAAACGAAAATGGCTAAATTTATTCGAATAGAAAAAGGCGAAGCAGGTTGGGGTGGTCCTTTGGAATTACCTGTAATCGAAGGAAAAAAGATTGTCTACATTGCAGCAGGAACAAGACCGGCAATCGTTGATACTTTAGTTCAACTAACGGGTTGGGAAGCGATTGATGGTTTTAAAGAAGGTGAGCCAGCAAAAGAGGAAATCGGTGTTGCAGTAATTGATTGTGGTGGTACGTTACGTTGTGGTATTTACCCAAAAAATCGTGTACCTACGATTAATATTCATGCTACAGGTAAATCCGGTCCCTTGTCTCAATATATTGTTGAAGATATTTATGTTTCTGCGGTAAAACCTAATAACATTAAATTAATCGATAAGGACTCACAGACAGTTAAAGAGAGTTCTGTCACGCAAACGCAGCAAGCTAAAGCTAATAAAGATTCTGAGTTTAAACACTATGACTGTCGTAAAAAAATTACTGAACAGAGTGATGGTTTACTGGCCAAAATCGGCATAGGAATGGGATCGGGAGTGGCCGTTTTTTTCCAAGCTGGTCGCGATACTATCGACACTGTCCTTAAAACGATTTTACCTTTTATGGCTTTTGTATCAGCTTTAATCGGTATCATTATTGCATCAGGATTAGGTGATTTTATTGCTCATGGTTTGGTTCCTTTAGCCAATAACCCCATTGGGTTAGTCATTTTAGCTTTAATTTGTTCTTTCCCATTGCTTTCGCCATTTTTAGGTCCTGGAGCCGTTATTGCACAAGTCATTGGTACCTTAGTTGGTGTACAAATAGGGCTAGGCAATATTCCGCCGCATTTAGCTTTGCCTGCGCTTTTTGCAATTAATGCACAAGCTGCATGTGATTTTATTCCTGTCGGTTTATCACTTGCCGAAGCTAAACAAGACACGGTTAGAGTTGGCGTACCGTCTGTTTTGGTTAGTCGATTTTTAACAGGCGCCCCAACCGTGCTTATTGCTTGGGCGGTATCGTTATTTATCTATCAATAATTTGTGGGAAAAACTAGATATTTAAGCTGTGATCTTTTGTCTAGTTTGAAATGAATAAACGCACATTAAAGAAGAAAGAAGGTTAATAATGTCAAAGGTTATTTATCATTCAACTATTAATCAAATTGGTGACTTTGCGCAAGCTACTTTAGCTGATGGGATGCTGATATTATTCAAACAAGGCGCACCAGCAGATTTAGCTGATTACTGTTTTATTCATAATCATGATGATTTAAAACAGGAACTCGCCGTGGGTCAATCATTACAATTAGGTAATCATATTTATCAAATCACCTCTGTTGGTGATGTTGCTAGCGTTAATTTTCGTGAATTAGGTCATATCACACTAAGGTTTGATGGTAATCAGCAAGCGGAATTGCCAGGTACAGTGCATGTACAAGGTAAACTGCCAATTCAACTTAATGTAAATGATGAAATTAAAATTTTAAGTAATGAAGGAATATAAAAATGAAACAAGTCGCGGTCATTATAGGTGGTGGGCAAACACTCGGTGAATTTTTATGTCATGGTATTGCTGATGCTGGTTATCAAGTTGTTGTCGCTGATTTAAATATAGATAATGCTAATAAAGTAGCTCAAGCAATTAATCAAAAACATGGTTCAGGTACGGCTAAAGGTTTTGGTGTCGATGCGACCAACGAAGAAAGTGTTATCCAATTAGCTCAAGATGTTAATAGTTGTTTTAAACGTCTTGATTTGATGGTTTACAGTGCAGGTATTGCCAGAGCAGCGCCAATTACCAATTTTGCATTAAATGATTTTCAATTGTCAGTAAATGTTAATCTTACTGGTTATTTTTTATGTGCGCGTGAATTTGCCAAAGTAATGATTGAACATAAAACAGCGGGGCGAATTATACAAATCAATTCCAAATCAGGTAAAGTTGGAAGCAAACATAATTCAGGATATAGTGCAGCTAAATTTGGTGGTGTTGGCTTAACTCAATCTTTGGCCCTGGATCTTGCTGATCATGGCATTACTGTTAACTCATTAATGTTAGGTAATTTGCTTAAATCACCCATGTTTCAATCGCTAATTCCACAATATGCTAAAAAATTAGGCATTCCAGAGAGTGAAGTTGAGCAAGTATATATTGATAAAGTGCCACTTAAACGGGGTTGTGATTATCAAGATGTGCTCAATGTACTGCTATTTTATGCAAGTGACAAAGCCTCTTATTGTACTGGGCAATCAATTAACATTACTGGCGGTCAAGTGATGTTCTAGTTAAAATAAAGTGCGAAAGCAAGTTTAATGCTTTCGCACTCTGTTTAACTCAATCAATACTGGAAAAGCGCATATGAATATGACAACCACTTTTATTATTGTTGCTTTAATTGCTTGGTGTATTCAAATTGTATTTAGTTGGTTGCAAATTCGCCGTTTTAATCAAGCTTTTTTAGCTTTAAAAAAAGGGGCGTATTTAGGCGTTGGTCGAAGTAAAACCAAACGTTTTAAACCAAGGGTTTTAATTGCGGTATCGTTAGACAAAAATCAGGTCGTGATTGATTCAGTCCGCATGAAAGGTATTACCGTGTTTGCTTTACCTAAACCCATTCCACAGTTACATGGGATGTTGGTATCGAATATTATTCCAGAAAACATTTTTCCCTATGATCTTGCCTCACAAAGCGCGCTTACTATTGCATTAACAACAAATAAATAACTTTTATTTTGAAAAGTATTTTCTTTCATAATGAAGTATAATATTTTTTAAAATAAATTTATTTTGTTGGTTAACAATGATAAGTGGTGGTAACTGGGTATGAAAGTAAAGCAACGGCAAACAGCTATTTTAGAATATCTACAAAATCACGGGCAAGTCAGTGTTGATGAATTGGTCGCCCATTTTAAAACAACAGGTACCACTATTCGCAAAGACCTTACACAACTAAATGAAAGTGGTTTAGTCCTGCGTACTTATGGTGGGGCTATGTTGAATAGGGAAATTGGTGATAGGGCGATTGATCATAAAACTTATATCAATACTGCGCAAAAAAAAGCGATAGCTAAAGAAGCGGCAAAATTGATTCATGAGGGCGATTCGATTATTTTTGATGCAGGTAGTACCGTTGCCCAGATGATTCCAATGCTTGCCCGATTCAATAATCTTACTATTATGACCAATAGTTTACATATGGTTAATGAATTAGTTGCTAATGATAACGACCAAACCATAATATTAACGGGGGGCACTTTCCGGCGAAAATCGGCATCATTTCATAATAATAATGCCTCAGCAATTGCAGCCTTTGAATGTTACACTTTTGATAAACTTTTTATGGGGGCTGATGGTGTAGATTTAGTTGGAGGTGTAACCACATTTAATGAAAGTTATCATGGCAGTGTTGCCATGAGTAAAGCTGCTGCTAAATTAATTTTGTTAGCAGATTCTTCAAAGTTTGGGCGACGTAGCCCCAATGTTGTATGTGATTTAAGTGCTGTTGATACTATTATCACTGATGATAACTTAGATGATAAATACTATGATGCATTCGTTGAGCGCAACATTAACGTTATCAAAGTAAAAGTAATGGATAACTAATTTGCTATACAACCACAATCCAAAAAAGAACGTTATTTTATTAAGATAACTTTTTTAAAATTGTATTACTTATTAGTAGTCATTAAAAACTTTAATGGTAAGCGCTGTTTTCACACAGCTTTACAAGCTACTGAGTTTAGCCAAAAAAGAATCATGTTATCGTGATTTTAGATCAGGCTAATTTCATTGATTAAGGGGATTTAGAATTCATCAATCCCCTTTATACTACAAAATAGACTATATCTTATTCTAAGCACGTTATGAGTCTATTTAGTTATTTAAAAGAGTAATCTTGCTCTAATTGTGCCCGGTACACTTTTGAGTTTAACTAATAATTCCTCAGCTTTATTTTGTTCTACTCTTTCAATATCAATAACAACATAACCAATTTTGGGATCGGTCTGTAAATACTGAGCCGAGATATTCAATCCTTGTTCTGCAAATAATGTATTAATTGCTGTCAATACGCCGGGTTGGTTATTGTGTATGTTGATAAAACGGCTAGATCCTTTTGCCGGAATCGGTAATGATGCTTCAGGAAAATTTACAGCGGACAAGGTAGCACCTGTGTCGGAGTATTTAGCCAGTTTTGTTGCCACTTCAATACCAATGTTTTCTTGAGCTTCAGTGGTTGAACCACCAATATGAGGCGTTATGATGACATTATCAAATTTGCACAAAGGTGATTCAAATGGATCGCTATTGGTGGCCGGTTCAGTAGGAAACACATCGATAGCCGCGCCACTTAATTTATGACTTTGTAGTGCTTGAGTTAATGCATCAAGATCGATAACTTTACCACGAGAGGCATTGATAAGAATGGCGTCGGGCTTCATCATATCAATTTCATTTTGACTAATCATATTAATTGTTGTTGAATTTTCGGGGACATGTAAGCTAACAATGTCACTTAATTGCAACAACTCCTTCATGGTTGAAATTTGTTTGGCATTACCTAATGGTAATTTGGTTTCAATATCGTAAAAATAGACGTTCATCCC
Organism: Gilliamella sp. B2969; assembly: GCF_026536195.1. Lineage (NCBI taxonomy): Bacteria > Pseudomonadati > Pseudomonadota > Gammaproteobacteria > Orbales > Orbaceae > Gilliamella > Gilliamella sp. B2969. The sequence continues at coordinate 58,040 of NZ_JAFNOP010000013.1, read as the reverse complement.
TAAAGATTCCGCTAAAACGCTTAATTGACTGCCAATATGACCATAACCAATGATGCCTAAATTTTTACCACGAGCTTCATGAGAACCAGTTGCAATCTTATTCCACTTTCCTTGATGTGCTTTAGCATTGGCTTCGGGTACACGACGAAGTAATAAAATTGCCTCGGCTAATACCAGCTCAGCAACCGATCGAGTATTAGAAAATGGTGCATTAAATACCGGAATACCTTTAACGGCAGCTGTATCTAGATCGACTTGATTGGTACCAATACAAAAACAACCAATTCCGGCAAGTTTTGGTGCTGCATCTATGATGTCTTTGGTTAAATGCGTTCTTGATCGGATTCCAATAAATCGCGCATCTTTTATTGCTTGTTGAAGCTCCGATGGCGATAGGGCACCTTTATGATATTCAATGTTGGTAAAGCCTGCAGATTTTAATGTATCAATTGCACTTTGATGGACACCTTCGAGTAATAAAAATTTATTATCATCTTTGCTTAACGCCTGAACAACCATTTTTTTCCTCTCTTTATTTAAGCATATCTATTGCTGCTTATTGTTATATTTTTATTTTTTAAATTAACGTATTAGCTAAGCGATAACTAATAGCTCGGTTTAATTTCTTTTACACCTGAACGGGTTCCAACCAGTGCTACATTAGCCCCTTTGTTGGCAAATAGACCCACTGTTACAACGCCAGCAATATTATTAATTCGATTTTCTAATTCCATTGGTTTTGCAATGATAAGATCATGAACATCTAAGATAACATTGCCATTATCAGTGATTACACCTTGACGATAAATTGGTTTACCGCCGAGTTTAAATAGTTCACGTGCAACATAAGAACGCGCCATAGGGATCACTTCTACCGGTAATGGAAATTTGCCAAGCACATCGACAACTTTTGATTCATCAACAATACACACAAATTGTTTGGATAATGCTGAGACAATTTTTTCACGCGTTAACGCTGCTCCTCCACCTTTTATCATCTGCAACAGATGATTAATTTCGTCGGCACCATCTACATATACATCTAAACTATCAACTTCATTACAATCCAATACGGGAATCCCATAATCTTTTAATTTTTGGGTTGATGCTTCGGAACTAGAAACCGTTCCTCTAATCTGATCCTTTATTGTTGCTAAGGCATCAATAAAATATGATGCAGTTGACCCTGTGCCTACACCAACTAATGAATCGGGTTTGACAAATTTTAACGCTGCAAAGCCGACGGCTTTTTTTAATTCATCCTGTGTCATGGTATCACCGTATTTAGAATATAATTTTCTCGAAAAAATAAAATTTTAAAAGCAAAATGATTGAAGATATGGCATAGTAACCAATTGGAAAGCAAAAATCATTAGTATTTTTTAGAAAATATTTCAAGTTTTAGATCTATTTAAAACTTTGCCAATTAAAATAGCTCGATTATTCAAGCAATGAGCAAATTATTAATAAAGAGATTATGAAGCGTCCAGATTATAGAGCATTACAAGCCTTAGATGCAGTAATAAAAGAGCGAGGATTTGAGAGAGCAGCAGATAAATTGTGTATCACACAACCTGCGGTGTCACAACGTATTAAACAGTTAGAAAGCTTTTTTGGTCAACAACTATTAGTGAGAACAATCCCCCCAAAGGCAACTAAACAAGGGGAGCATCTGTTAGGATTATTGCATCAGGTCGAATTATTAGAACAACAATGGTTAGGCGATAATGAACAAAATACCACGCCTTTGTCATTGTCTATTGCGATTAATGCAGATTCTTTGGCTACATGGGTGTTACCGGCTTTAAAACCAGTTTTAGATAAAAATATTCTTCGATTTGATATACAAATTAAAGATGAAGAGCATACTTTAGAGCTGTTGCGTTTAGGTACGGTCGTTGCTGCAATTAGTATTCAAGCTAATCCTTTACCTGGTTGTTTATCTGATTTACTGGGTGCTCTCGACTACATTTTTGTCGCTTCGCCTGATTTTGCCAAAAAATACTTTCCAAATGGTGTGACACGATCATCTTTACTCAAAGCACCAGCTGTTGCTTTTGACCATTTAGATGATATGCATCAAGCTTTTCTACAGGAAAATTTTAACTTAACACCGGGTAGTGTAATTTGTCATATTACCAGTTCATCAGAAGCGTTTGTACAACTTGCTAAACAAGGTTCAGCCTGTTGTATGATTCCTATGTTACAAGTTGAACAAGAGTTAAAAAATGGTGAATTAGTTAACTTAACCGAAGGCTTGTATCAAAGACGTATGCTCTATTGGCATCGTTTTGCGCCAGAAAGTAGTGTAATGCAAAATATTTCTGAAACTTTAATTCGTTATGCTAAGCTCACATTATCACAACCTCAAGAACACAAATAAACGCTATGATTTTTTACTGATACGTGATGTTAACGTTGCATTGCTTGACATAATATAATAGTTACTTAAAGAGCGGATATCATGAGCCAATTAAAAAATGATCGTTATTTACGCGCATTACAATGTCTACCTGTTGATTATACCCCTGTTTGGATGATGCGTCAGGCTGGGCGTTATTTACCTGAGTATAGACAGTTGCGCGCAAAGGCGGGTAATTTTATGACTATGTGCCAAACACCAGAACTGGCATGTGAAGCGACTTTACAACCCTTAACGCGTTTTGATCTTGATGCGGCTATTATTTTTTCTGATATATTGACCATACCTGATGCAATGGGATTAGGTCTGTATTTCGAGCCGGGTGAAGGACCAAAATTTCGTCAAACAATATCGAGCTTGTCTGATATTGAGCAGTTACCTATTCCCGATCCAAATGATTCATTAAGATATGTGATGGATGCAATAAGCCTAACCAAAAAAGAACTTAATGGTAAAGTTCCGTTGATTGGATTTTCGGGTAGCCCATGGACATTAGCAACTTATATGATTGAAGGGGGAAGTAGTAAAACGTTTACTAAAATAAAAAAAATGCTGTATAGCAAACCGAAAGTTTTACATTTACTTCTTGAAAAGCTTGCCGAAAGCATCGCGTTATATTTAAATGCCCAAATCGAAGCGGGCGCTCAATCGCTCATGATATTTGATACTTGGGGTGGCGTTTTAAGCCATCAATGTTATCAAACGTTTTCACTGCATTATATGCAGTTAATTTTATCAAAATTAAAACGAGGTCATAAAACTCAAGCTATTTCGTCCTATGTGCCAGTCACACTTTTCACCAAAGGTGGTGGGTTATGGTTAGATAGTATTGTGAATACAGGATGTGATGCAATTGGTGTTGATTGGACTGTGAATTTGAGCCATATTGCCCAAAAAGGACGCATTGCGGTACAAGGCAATTTAGATCCATCTGTGTTGTATGCCGGAAAGTTAACAATAGAATCAAATGTTGAAGCTGTGCTTAATGAATTTGGATTCCATAATGGTCATATTTTTAATTTAGGGCATGGTATTCACCAAGATATTCCCGTAGAACATGTACAATATTTAATTGAGGCTGTACACGAGCGGTCTAAAAGGTTTCATTATGATTAAAAATCCAGTTCAGTTAAGAGTTGAAAAATTAGCACCATGGCAACAATATTTATTTATGGTTTGCTTATGTGAACGAATGTACCCAAATTATGTCTATTATACTAAGCAACAGCATAATGAGGATGATGCTAAAAGCTATAAAAACATTCTTGATTTAATGTGGGAGTCATTATTAGTTGAGAAAGTTAAAATTAATTTTGATTTACAATTAGAAAAATTAGAGGCGATTATTCCCACTGTGAATGAATATAGCGCTTATATGATCTATCCTGCGATTGATGCTTGTCAGGCCTTAAGTGAGCTTATACATGCTCATCTAACGGATGATATTGCCGAACATACAGCAAAAGTTAGTAGTATATCGGCAACCACGGTAGCTGAATTCGAAATGACAAAATTAGATACTTATCTTTCCAAAGATGAACAGTTAAATTTACCGGGTGTGATTGAAGAATTTGATTTGCAATGGGAAATATTTCGATTATTGCGCGAAGAATCTCATGACAAGATTGATCTAATAAAGGGTTTAAAAGACGATATTAGGGCGGCTCAAATAAGCAATATTGGTGTTTTTTTGAGCAATTAAGCCGCTGAATGCCCTATTTTTTTATTTTTTACTAAATTTTTCTTTAACATTGGATGAATATAGACTACATTTAACATCAATGTAATCTAAACATTGTTTACAGGGGCAAAGTCGGTTATTGACATTGCTTATAATGTTAACTTTAACAATAAAATAATTATGTAAGGATATCTCCATGAATAAAACAGAACTTGTAGATGCAATTGCTAGCAAAGCGGATATTACTAAGGTTGCAGCTAAAACTGCATTAGAAGCAACTTTAGCAGCTATTACTGAATCATTAAAAGCTGGAGATCCAGTGCAATTAGTTGGTTTTGGTACATTCAAAGTTAATCATCGAAATGCTCGTATCGGCCGTAACCCTAAAACAGGTAAAGAAATCAAAATTGCTGCAGGCAAAGTACCAGCGTTCGTATCAGGTAAAAGCTTGAAAGAAGCAATTAAATAATTTTTTTCTGTCGATATTTACTTTTGACAGGGTATTTTAGGCCTTAAGGTAATCCCTTAAGGTCTTTGTATTTTCCCATCATTCTATTTTAAGTTTTAAATCACCATATAAATATTAAACTAACCCAACATGATACGATCAGCAAATTAGGCTTTAATATCAACCAATTGTGCAGGTAATGCGTTAACAAGATCTTGTGGTTTAATTTCGATTTCGAGACCTCTTTTACCGCCAGATATCAACATCGAGCTAAGATCATTAGCACTAAGATCAATAAGTGTGGTGAGCTGTTTTTTTTGTCCCAATGGACTGATTCCTCCTACTAAATACCCCGTGATTTTTTGCGCTAAATGGGCATCGGTCAACTCTATTTTTTTACAATTTAATGCTTTTGCCGCTTTTTTTAGATCCAAATGGTAATCAACAGGTACAACACAAACTGCTAATGTTTTATCATTGCCATTTAAAGTTACGACTAAAGTTTTAAATATTTGGTTGGATGTAATGTGTAAACTTGGATCGAGTTTATTTGCTGCTTCTTGACCATAATGGGTCTGATTAGGATCATGATCATATTGATGAATTTTGAATGGGATTCTCAATTTTTTTAGTTGGTCAATTGCGGGCGTCATCGTGTTTTCCAAAAGAATTAGATAATAGAAATGATTGTCTAATTTTAATCACTCTATTCACATTTGTTAATAGAGTGATTAAGAATAAGCGTAAATAATGTTAGATAGTTAAATTATTATTTTGCTCAGGTGTGTTATGTGATAGTTGCTCATTCTTTGACAGAATAGTTAGACGATAGAAGAAACAAATACAAAAAATACTTGTGAGTATTTGCAAAGTTGAGCTGATGATATTTATTACAAGGTTATTAAGTGCACTATCGACAATAGAAAAGAGAATTGATACCGTGCAATAAATTAAAACCATTGGAACGGTTAAACGCCAATAAGAAATGGCATATTTATGACTTTCTACAAAATGTTGAATAAACGTTTTTGTTGAAGGTGCAATAATTGAACCTTGAAAATAATAAGAAATTGTTACTATCAGCAATATTGCGGCAATGATTAATACACCAAACAAAAACGTTACCATTTTAGCGGGTAAAATAAATTGCAACATCATAAATATCAATGTTAAAAATATCATAGCAAACAGAATGATAAATAAATAAGTTAGGTAAAAACTTATGATATTGAGCGCATTTGGTAACATTCGAGATAAGATAAGATTAAAATCGAATTTATCTTGGATTGAATAGTTATAAACAACAGCAAGTAGTATCGCTTGCATGATGAAAGTGATGACCAAACTAATTAACGCAGGTTTTAATACATACATTAATAATTGATCGACTGTCATAGTCGTGCTCGATAATTGTTTAAACATTTGTGGATCAATTAAATAACTACTGATACATGTTGTAATTAAACTGACGATAAAACTGATAATAACGAGTTGTAAAAAACGGTTTTTGACAAAATTAGTTGTTTGATTAAATACTTGAGAAAAAGATACTTCGATTTGCATGTCTCGTTCCTACTAATAAGGTGGTAACCTAATTGGTTACCACTATAGTGATAAATAAATTACAAATTACGATTGTAGTAATGAAATATCCGCAACTTTTAAAAATAAATTTTGCAATTTTTTCAGCAACGCTAACCGATTAAGTTTAATTTTTTCATCATCTGCCATGACCATGGTTGAGGCAAAAAATGCATCAACAGGTGCTTTAAGCGCAGACAATTCTACTAAAGCTTGTTGATAACGACCTTGAGTAAAATAAGGGGCTAATTTATCGGTTAATACTGCAACTTGCATAGCAAGTTCACCTTCTGCGCCTGCTTCAAGTAGTGAGGCATTCACCGCATCAGGTATCACCAATTCTGTTTTAGAGAGGATATTTGATACCCGCTTGTTAGCTTCAGCAAGCGAAGAGGCTTCTGGCAGTGTTCTAAAATGTGTCACGGCTTTAATGCGCGCATCAAAATCAGCAGGCTTGGTTGGATTAAGTGCAAGTACTGCTTGTATGGTATCAATGGTAAAACCTTGCTCTTGATACCAGGCTCGGAATCGACCTTGCATAAAGCTGACAATATCTTCCACAACCTGTTTATTGTTGAGTTTGTCACCATATAATGAAACAGCAAAATTTGATAATTCGACAAGATCGAGCGGTAAGTTATTCTCAACAATAATACGCAAAATACCAATTGCAGCGCGGCGTAAAGCAAAAGGGTCTTTATCACCTTTAGGGTGTTGCCCTATACCAAAAATACCGGCTAACGTATCCATTTTTTCGGCAATTGATACCGCACTTGATACATTTGTGCTTGGCAACTCATCCCCAGCAAAACGTGGTTTGTATTGCTCTTCAATCGCGGTGGCAACTTCAATGCTTTCACCATCTTTTAGCGCTAAATAACGTCCCATTATTCCTTGTGTTTCGGGAAATTCAAAAACAGTATTGGTGACTAAATCGCATTTAGTAAGTTTACCTGCACGTTTAGCTTGTTCGACATTAGCCCCAATTTTGTCGGCTATAAAACCAGCTAGTGACTCAATTCGTAATGATTTGTCTTTGACTGTTCCAAGCTGTTGTTGGAATAACACCGTTTCTAAACGAGGTAGACGATCTTCCAAGCGCTGTTTTAAATCTGTTTTGTAAAAAAATTCAGCATCGGCTAAGCGTGGGCGTACTACTTTTTCATTACCTGAAATGACCACTTGCGGATCTTTTGATTCGATATTGGCAACAAAAATAAAATTCGGTAATAATTTTCCTTGTTTATCATAAACAGGAAAATATTTTTGATCGCCTTTCATCGTATAAACCAGTGATTCGGCTGGTACATCTAAAAATCTTTCTTCAAATTTAGCCGTTAAAACAACAGGCCATTCAACCAATGACGAGACTTCCTCTAACAAGCTTTCGGTTAAATCAGCTTTACCATTTAATTTTGCTGCGGCTTGCTCTGCTTGCTGTTTAATAATTGATTTTCGTTTGTCATAATCGGCAATAACTTTACCACGTTGCTCCAACATTTCTGGATATTGGTCGGCATTATCAATGGTGAATTCCTGTTCACCCATAAAACGATGCCCACGAATGATGCGGTTTGACTCAATGTCTAAAATTGTGCCCGGTACTAATTCATCACCATATAACATCGTTACCGTATGACTCGGACGAATAAATTCAACTTGTCGAGCTGCCCAGCGCATTGGTTTTGGAATAGGTAATTTGCTTAACGCACCTTTAACCATATCACACAATAGGTTAACAACAGGTTGGCCTTTTTGGTTTTGGGTATAAGATAACCATTCACCTTTATCTGTTTGAATACGCTCTGCTTGGTCAACAGTAATACCACAACCACGAGCCCAGCCTTCAGCTGCTTTAGTTGGTTTACCATTAGCATCAAATGCTGCACTAACAGCCGGTCCTCGTTTAACAATTTGGCTATCGGGTTGAGTATCATTTAAATTTAGAACTTTTAATGCTAAGCGTCGCGGTGAAGCATACCAAAGTACTTCGCCATGTTCTAACTTGGCATTGTCCAGTTGCTCAATAAAATTTGCCGCAAAACTTTCAGCTAAAGTGCGGAGTGATTTAGGTGGTAGCTCTTCGGTACCAATTTCCACTAAAAATGTTTTTTGCATAATATTAAAATCCTACTTTGATGCACTTTGATTTGACGGTGAATGTTGGCACATTGGAAAACCAAGCGCTTCACGTGATGCATAATATGCTTCAGCAACCATTTTGGTTAATGTTCGAATGCGCAATATATAACGTTGGCGTTCAGTTACTGAAATAGCTTTACGCGCATCAAGTAAATTAAAACAGTGTGCAGCTTTTAAAATACGTTCGTAAGCAGGTAGTGGCAGCGGTTTTTCTAATTCAAGTAACATTTTTGCTTCTTTTTCATGTTGTTCAAAGCAATAAAATAGAAAATCAATATTGGCATATTCAAAATTATACGTTGATTGCTCAACTTCATTTTGATGGAACACATCACCATAAGTGGTTTTACCAAATGCGCCATCACTCCAAACCAAATCATACACACTATCGACACCTTGAATATACATCGCAAGGCGTTCTAAACCATAAGTGATCTCACCAGTGACGGGTTTACACTCAAGACCACCCACTTGTTGGAAATAGGTAAATTGAGTCACTTCCATCCCATTTAACCATACTTCCCAGCCAAGCCCCCAAGCACCTAATGTAGGGTTTTCCCAGTTGTCTTCTACAAAACGAATATCATTAACGGTTGGATCGAGCCCTAACTCTTTTAATGAACCCAGATAGAGCTCTTGAATGTTGTCTGGAGAGGGTTTTAAGATAACTTGAAATTGATAGTAGTGTTGTAACCTATTAGGGTTTTCACCATAGCGCCCATCAGTTGGACGGCGAGAGGGTTGAACGTAAGCAGCATTAATGGGTTCAGGTCCAAGAGCGCGTAAACACGTCATCGGGTGTGAAGTACCGGCCCCAACTTCCATATCCAATGGCTGAATCACCGTACAACCTTGATTAGCCCAGTAATCTTGTAACGTTAGTATTAACCCTTGAAAGGTTTTGACATTAAACTTTTGCATGATGTTATCTTTATGGTTGAATTGATTGTTCGATAATTTAAATAGTGTTGTATTTTATACTTTTTATTGGAGCTTGTGAAATGCCTAATTACTATCTGTTGCAATTACTCTCAATGCTTATCTAAATAGTTTTGGTTTTGCATCTTTATGCATTTCTAGGTATAGTGTTTTATCCCTTTTGCTTGGTTATCAATACTTATCATAATGCCATGGCTATTTATCGATATTTTCTAACGTTTATTTTTATTGGACTTACACAAGTTAATGTTTTGTATGCTGCTGATGATAATCAGCAGTTACAGACTTTGCGTCGTTCAATTCAAGAACAAGAAAATCGTTTAGCTGAGCAAAAAAAAGAGCGAAACCAATTAGTTAATGATCTTAAACAGCAAGAAACAGAAATTGCAAAATTATTGACTTCAATTGAGAAAAACGATTTAACTTTAAAAAAAATCGATAGTGAAATTAATCGGTTAATTAAACAAATTGAACAATTAAATATTAAGCAACAACAACAGCGAGATGCATTATCTAAACAACTTGAAAGCGCATTTAAATTAGGAAAAACAACAGGTTTATCGCTGATTTTTGCCAGTGAACAAAGTGAGCGTAATGAACGGCTGATTAATTATTATGGTTATATTAATCAAGCTAGACAACAACTGATTAATGCACTTCGTGAAACGCAATTACAGTTAAATGAAAAAAAATTAACGTTACAAAATAAACAAATTTCACAGCAAGCATTACAAACCAAACAGAAACAAGAACAAGTTGGTCTTGAAAAAAACCGTCAAGATCGACAAAAAACCATTACTTCGCTCGAATCATCCATGCAGGTCAATCAACAAAGATTGGCTGAACTGCGTGAAAATGAAACCAAGTTACAAGCAAAAATTGCTCAAGCCGAAAAAGAGAGTCGACGATTAGCCGAAGAAGAAGCAAGACAGGCAAAACATATTGAGCAGAAACAAAAAAACACCAACTACACTTTAAATTCTGATGAACGGGCATTAATGGCACGTGTCAGTGGTATAGGCAAACCACAACACCAATTTAATTGGCCGGTCACAGGGCCAGTCGTACATCGATTTGGTGAGTCATTGCAAGGTGAACTGTATTGGAAAGGTATGGTAATTAATGCGAAGGATGGTACCCAAGTTAAGGCAATCGCTGATGGTCGAGTGATACTGGCCAGTTGGTTGCAAGGTTATGGTTTTGTGGTTGCACTTGAGCATGGTAAAGGCGATATGAGTTTATATGGTTATAACCAACGTGTTTTAGTCGATGTAGGCGATAAAATCTCCACTGGACAGGCCATTGCTTTAGTTGGTTCAAGTGGAGGGCAAAATAGTTCTGGACTCTATTTTGAGATTCGCCGAGATGGTAAGGCGTTAGATCCTAAAGGTTGGTTAAAATAATGTATCGTTTAATCATTCACATACTTATTAGTCTGTTATTTTTTAATCCAAGTCTAGTTTTTGCGGCACAATTAGCTCTGGTTATTGATGATTTTGGTTATCGGCAACATAATGAAGAGCAAATTATAAAATTATCAACCGATATAACAGTTGCGGTTTTACCCCATTCACCTAATGCAAAACGTATCGCTAATATGGCTCATGAACAGGGGAATGATGTGATTATACACTTACCCATGGCACCAATGGGTAAGCAGCCACTAGAAAAAGATACATTGTTCCCCACTATGAGCGAAACTGAGATTAATCGCATTGTGAATAATGCTATTGAGCGTGTACCTCATGCTATTGGTGTTAATAATCATATGGGTAGTTTAATGACATCCAATCTTAATGGTATGCAATATGTTATGAAAGCACTTAGCCCACACTCTATGTTTTTTTTAGATAGTAAAACGATTGGCAAAACAGCTGTTAAAACAGCAGCGAGCGCCTATAATATACCTGTAGTTGTGCGTGATGTATTTTTAGATGATCAGCAAAATGAACATGCTATTAACCAGCAATTTGAATTAGCTATTCAAGTTGCTCGTAAAAAAGGGGTTGCCATTGCCATTGGTCATCCTCATCCACAGACACTCAATGTGTTAAAAAATAAATTAGCGCAATTGCCTTCAGATATAACATTAATCAAAGTCAGTGAGCTTGTTACACCACAACCTGAACCAATAAAGCCAAAAGCAACGTTAAAAGAGATTATGGACAGATATAAACAGCGCTGCGATCAAGTTTGGCATTTTTATCATACCGAAAACAAATAATTATTTTTTTTCTAAGGTTCGGTGACGGATTTGTACTTGCTTATTTTGTGCTTTGAAAAATTCAGCCAGCTGTTCAGCAATAAAAACGGAGCGATGTTGGCCTCCGGTACAACCAATAGCAATGGTTAAATAACTACGATTGTTTTTTTCTAACATCGGTAACCATTGCTGTAAATAACTGGCTGTTTGATAGATAAAATTGGTCACTTCATCATGCTGAAATAGATATTTTTTTACTGGCTCATCTAATCCAGTTAGGGGACGTAGTGCAATATCCCAATGGGGATTAGGTAAAAAACGGACATCAAAAACAAAATCGGCATCGACTGGCAAACCATGTTTAAAACCAAAGGATTCAAAGATCATGGTTAATTCACGTTCTTTTTTACCTAAAATACGTGTTCGTAAAATGTCTGATAGTTGATGTACTGAAAGATTATCAGTATTAATGACTAAACTTGCATTGGATTTTAATGATTCTAAATATTTTTCTTCAAGATCGATTGCTTCTTCAAGCGAGTATTTTTGATTGGTCAAGGGATGGATTCGTCTGGTTTCGCTATAACGACGAATTAGGGTATTGCGGCTACAGTCAAAGAAGATAATCTCGGGTGTGACAGAGTTTGGCAGTTGTTGCAAAATGTCGCGGTTAAAATCAAAATTTGGCGGTAAATTGCGAATATCGATGCTAACAGCAACGGGGGTATTATTGTTTTTTAATGAGTCGGCTAATTGTGGCAATAGCACAACAGGGATGTTATCCACACAATAAAAACCCATATCTTCTAGTGCACGTAGTGCAATCGATTTTCCAGAACCTGAACGGCCACTAACGATCATCAGAATCACAATGTTAACTCCAATATGCTAATTAACTTAAGTATATACCGTTTACTCAACAAGATGCAATTTCATATATCGATGATATTGCTATTAATATTCGGATTTTATTTTAGTAATTAACTGTTTTAACGCTTGACCACGGTGTGAAATCTGACTTTTATGTTCTTTGCTAAGTTGGGCAGCTGTGCAATCTAATTCTGGTATATAAAACAGTGGATCATAGCCAAAGCCGCCTTCTCCTTGCTCTTGATTTAGGATTAATCCATGCCATTTGCCTAAACAAATAATCGGTGTTGGATCGTTATCATGGCGCATAAAAACCAAGGCACAATAAAAATAGGCAGTGCGCTTTTCTGTTGGGACATTGTGTAGTTGTGAAAGTAATTTTTGATTATTTAATTTATCGTTACCATGGTAACCCGCATAACGCGCGGAATAAATGCCTGGCGCACCATTAAGGGCATCAACCACTAAACCTGAATCATCAGCAATAGCAGGTAGTCCTGTTAATTTTGCGGTATGCCTTGCTTTTAAAATGGCATTTTCGATAAAAGTTAAACCTGTTTCATCGACATCGGGAACATTAAATTCTTTTTGTGCCACAATATTAAAGCCAGCATCGGCTAAAAGCGTTTGCAATTCGTTGACTTTGCCTTGATTATTAGTTGCTAAAACAATTTTTTGCATCTTTAATTCCTTACCATAAAATTATGTTGATAACTATCGTTAACCGTTGTTCGATTTATAAGTTTCGTTAAAAATCGGGATCGCAGTTAAAGGTCATACTTTCACCTGTCTTGGGGTGGAGAATTGTTAACGATTGCGCATGGAGTAACAATCTTTTAGACCGAGAAAAGGCTTCAGGATGTGCATAAAATTTATCGCCTAAAATAGGATGTCCCAGTGCTTGCATATGCACGCGTAATTGGTGTGATCGACCCGTAAAAGGCGATAAGCTAACCCGAGTTGTGTTATCAGGGTTTCTTGAAATGACTTGATATAACGTCAGTGCAGGCTTGCCATTTTCTAAATCGACCATTTGTCGTGGACGGTTTGGCCAATCACAAATCAACGGTAATTCAACTTGACCGCTATCCTCTTTAATATGCCCATAAACTACGGCAATATAATTTTTTTTGGGGATTCGTTCTCGAAATTGCTTTTTTATTTCTCGATCGGCGAGTTTAGATAAAGCGGCAACCATAATGCCACTGGTTGCCATATCTAATCGATGAACGGACTCGACGTAGCTAAATTTTTGCTGTAAACGATGAATAATACTATCGATAAATTGAGGTTTGTTGCCCGACACCGATAAAATACCGGGTTGTTTATTGACAACAACAATATGATCATCTTGGTATAAGATAGAGAGCCAAGGATCAATAGGGGGATGATATTCCAAAAGCATTTATGTATGACAATTTATAAGATAAAATTGCCACACATTCTAACAAACTCAACAAAAAGTGCCAGTTTTATAGCACACCTAATTTTTCCATAAGGTATTTTTGTTTACTGCAAAAAATTGGGCAATAAACACGAATAATCCAACTATAAAATAGCAAGCAAAAATAATGATCATCCATTGTGACATTTCAATGGTTAAAAAAGACCAAATTTTATCTGCACACGAGCCGTAAGCATTAAACAGGCCCGGTATCCACTCGTTTAAAGGTAGCCATGATGGAAACTGAACATTAATAGCGCAAGTGTCACTAAAGTTTGGTTCGAATTGTAAATGGGCGTGAAATGTTGCTAAGTTAAAGCCTTTATATGCACTAATTAACCAAATGGCGATCCCCATTATTCTAAAAATAAAATTACTCGGTGCAATTAAGCCAATAATACTGGCTAACATGATGCCAAAAATGGCGCAACGTTGATAAATACACAGTGTGCAAGGCGCTAGTCCTAAGCTGTGTTGAAAATAAAGTGCAGTTAACTCGAAAATAAGGGTTGAGAGGAAGAGTAAAAACCAAGCAAATCTTGCGCGAGAGTATTGATTAAGTAACGATAACATACTGTTTTATTCCTCCATATTCGGCTATAATTAGCTATCTTTAATTATATCGAAAATAATCTGTCTTTATTTTTAATTAGTGGTAGTGTAGTTTATTTTCGAATAATGTAAACGACTTTTATTTATTGATGGCGGATTAATCATTTCTTATGGATTCAAACGTTCCACAAACAAAATTACAGGTCTCATTTGTTATCATCACTGAAGAAAATGCGACGCAGCGAATTGATAACTTTCTTATCACACACTTGAAAGGTGTGCCAAAAAGTATGATTTATCGCATACTGAGGAAAGGTGAAGTACGCGTTAATAAAAAACGCATTAAACCCGAGTATAAGCTCAATATTGGGGATGAAATTCGTATACCGCCTATTCGCGTAGCAGAAAAAACCTCACCTGAAATCTCAACTAAATTAAATAAAGTTGCCGATTTAGAAAAAGCCATTATTTATGAAGATGACGTGATATTGGCCATTAATAAACCCTCGGGTATTGCTGTTCATGGCGGTAGTGGTTTAAGTTTTGGGGTCATTGAAGGACTTCGAGCATTAAGGCCTGAAGCAAAATTCCTGGAATTGGTTCATCGAATCGATCGCGAAACATCAGGTGTGTTACTCATTGCTAAAAAACGTTCAGCATTAAAAGCACTGCATGAACAACTGCGTTTAAAACAGATGAAAAAGAACTATTTAGCATTAGTAAAAGGTGATTGGCCTTCTGAATGCAAAGTTATACAGGCACCGTTACTTAAAAATGTTTTGAAAAGTGGCGAACGAGTGGTTAAAGTCGATAAAGAAGGTAAACCTTCAGAGACACGTTTTAAAGTTGAAGAGAGATTTAAGTTTGCAACGTTGATTAAAGCCAGTCCTGTTACAGGCCGTACACATCAGATTCGTGTACATACTCAATATGCCAATCATCCTATTGCATTTGATGATCGTTATGGTGATAGCCAATTTGATAGGTTATTAGCCAATACTAAACTTAATCGATTATTTTTGCATGCAGCCAATGTGACCTTTATTCATCCTAAAACGTTACAAGATATGCAGTTAAGCGCAACAATGGATGATAAATTACAAGCATGCTTAAGTTATCTTAGAACAGAAAAGCATCATCAAACCGAATCTTAAATTGAAAAAAAGTAGTGAGGACGAATGAAAGATCTTAATTTATACTTAATTAGACATGGCCAAACCGAGTGGAATATTAAAGATCAGATGCAAGGATCGCAAAATTCACCGTTAACTGAACAAGGTATTTTGGGCGCGAAGATTACAGGCCAATATTTAAAGCATATTCCTTTTATGCAAGCTTATTCAAGCCCACAGCTACGCGCTAAAGAAACACGTGATTATATCGTTCACGAAAATGATAATAAAATTCCAACCTTTGAATTAGCCGATTTATGTGAGATGGATTTTGGTCTTTGGGAAGGAAAATCTGTCCCTTATTTGAAAAAAGAAGTGCCTGAATTTAATACTTATTTAACCGATCCAGCTAACTTTGATGCTTCTGTTAATCACGGTGAAAATTATCTTGATACACTGGTACGAATGAAACGTGCACTGCATACCATTACTCAAAATGCCAGTGAAGATAAAGGTAATATTTTAGTTGTTTCGCATGGCACCGTGTTACGTTTATTACTTTGTGTATTAAATGGTGGTGATTGGCGTTTACATCGGGATGAAGACTATTTTCCACGAATGTTAAATACCAGTGTCAGTGTAGTAAATTATCAGCAACAAGATGGTCAATCTGAAGGTAAATTTACGGTTAACTATTATAATAATGTTGATCATTTAGCTGATAAATAACCAGCAATTTACCCCATTTTTATTTCTCGACTAATGCCTTTTATAACGTTAGTCGAGAAATATTGAGCCTAATTAGTAAACTTATCTATTTTTACTATAAGGGGCGTAACGTTTTTGAAGTTGTTGTAACTGATTTATTCTGGCATCAATCTTCGATATCATTGTTTGATCGCCATTAGTTTGTTTTTTGGCATTTTGCAGTAATTGAATAGATTGTTGAAATTGCCCCTCTAATGCAACAAGTTCAGCTCTTGCACTCATTTCTTTTGCCCTTGAGTTTAATCCACCATAAGCTGTAATTAGCAGATCCCAACCATTTGTATCATCACTATGATCAAAGGTATAACGGTGTAATAAGCTCACCGCTTGTTGATAATTACGATTTTTAACGTATGCGTTAGCCAAGTTTAATTGTAATGCTGAACTATCTGGGGATTTTTTTAAAGCAGTTTGTAACCGATTAATCGCTGCTGCATTATTATTCATGTCCAGATCAATATCTGTCATTAAATCGATGTACCACAGATTATTTGGATCATTATCTAGTAATGGTTGAAGTTGCTGTTTGGCTTTTTGGTAATTGTTATTACGATAATCAAACAGAGCATTAGCATAGACTAAAGCAATCTTACTTTGTTCATTATTCAACTTTTTATAATCTTCAATTAATAATTTACCGGTATTTTGATTATTAGTTATTAAAATAGCCAAACGCGCTTTTGCTAAATAGTAGTTTAGAGAGGGGGGAAGCTCTTTTTTACTATATTGCATAGAACGGCTACGGATATCAGATAAACGGCTATTTGGTAGTGGGTGAGTGAGTAAAATCTCAGGTGGTTTACTGCTAAACCGCGTTTGATCAGCTAATTTTTGTAAAAATTCGGATGAAGCATAAGGATCAAATCCTGCCTTAGCCAATGTTCTAAGCCCCACGCGATCGGCTTCTTGTTCATTAGCTTGTGTAAAACTAATTGTGTTTTGTGCAGAACCTGCCATCGTACTTGTCATCGCGGCCATTCCAGCATCAGGATTCGCCAGCGTAAGTAGTAATGAGCCTAATGCTGCGCCCCAAACATAAGGACTATTACGGTTTTGGTTTTCCATTGCTCTGGCTAAGTGACGTTGAGTCACATGGCCGATTTCGTGCGCCATAACTGAAGCTAATTGACTTTCATTATCAGTGTCTAAAATCAGTTTAGAATGAATCACCACATTACCGCCAAAAAAGGCAAACGCATTTAAGACATCACTGCGCATAATATAAAAATGAAAAGGTGTTTGGACTGATTCCGCTTTTGACACGAGTTTTTTACCTAAATCATTAATATATTGATTGAGTACGGGATCATTGATGATAGGGGCATCGGCTCGTAGCAAACGCATATAATAATCCCCCATTTCCATCTCTTGACCGATGCTTAAGGTTGATGCAGCAGCGGTTCCCATATCAGGTAGGTTAATGTTATCAGCAAAAACTAACGGTGAGTTTTGCAACAATAATGAGGTAGTGAGTGCCAATGCGATTGCTTTTTTTAACATTATTTAGACCACTTAAATTAACAATTAGATTGCCTTATTTTAGCTGAAAAAAAACGCAATATCACTGTCAATTTTAATTCAATACGAATATTAAAAAGAGATTAACTTACGCGTGTAATTACTTACTTAGGGAAAGTTATTTTAAACTAATTTATTAAAAAAATTATTGAAATACTGCGTGGCAAATTTTTCAATATTAACTGTTTTATATACTTAATAATATTCGGGTACACATTATAGTGATGATCGAATTCAGGCTGCATTAATTGATTAACAACTTTAGCTTTACCCAATTGAAAAACTAAACGGTATATAGCACCGGTCATGCTAGTTCGTTCACTGCCATGTCAACAATGAACTAATATTGGTTTGGTGATTGTTTAAAAGATTTAAGTATTACAATGATTTTTCGTCGGTAATCTGACTAGTCCGTATCTTAATCCAAACTTCGGTAAGATCGGTATTTTTCAAGCTATCCCGATCACTATGCAATACATGCAAGTTGATTATGGTTTTAAAACCTAGCTTATTCAGATATTGTATCTACTTTATAGTCGGCTGTTTTGTTCGACAAATATTATTCCAATTTGATAAAAATTATTGGGTTATTGTGAATGAGGTTTCACTTTATATTGATAGTCAATTATGAATAATGCTAGAAAACACAACAATAATATCTCCCTATTTTTTTAAAACTCAAACATTAAGAGTGATTAAGTGTTGTGCTTTCTTTAACATTATTAAGATTAAATCAGTAATGGTTTTATGCTTTACTTTGACGATTTTTGATAAATTCTACAATATCGTTAATTTTTATCATTTGCTTATCACCACCACAGCGATGTTTATATTCCACTTCACCATTTTCTAGATTACGTTCACCAATAACAATAGTATGTGGAATACCAATTAACTCTGCATCGGCAAACATCACACCTGGTCGCTCTTTACGATCGTCAAATAAAACTTCAATGCCAGAAGCTTGTAAATCAGCATACAGTTTTTCAGCAGTTGCTTGCACTTTTTCTGATTTATGCATGTTCATTGGGATGATGACCACACTAAATGGGGCTATAGCTTCTGGCCATACAATACCTCGATCATCATGGCATTGTTCGATTGCAGCTGCAACAATTCGGCTAACCCCAATACCATAACAGCCCATAATCATTACGTGGTTTTGTCCATCTTCGCCTTGGACCGTTGCTTTCATTGCTTCTGAATACTTCGTACCAAGTTGGAAAATATGCCCAACTTCGATACCACGTTTAATCTGTAATGTCCCTTTACCATCAGGGCTAATATCGCCTTCCACCACATTACGGATATCTTCAACTCTTGGTAACGCAACATCACGCTCCCAATTGATATTAACGTAATGTTTATGGTCGATATTCGCACCGGCACTAAAGTCACTCATCACAGCCACATCGCGGTCAATAATGATTGGCATATTAAGATTCACAGGGCCTAATGAACCTGGCCCAGCATTGACAATTGCTCGAATTTCCTCTTCAGTTGCAAATTCAAGTGGTGATGCCACAATATCAATTTTTTCTGCTTTGATTTCGTTCAACGTGTGATCACCACGAACTAATAAAGCAACAAGTTGGTGCCCACTCTCTTTTGTCGCCTTAACCATGAGTGTTTTAACTGTTTTTTCAATTGGTAAATTGAATTGTGCAACTAATTCATCAATCGTTTTTGCATTTGGTGTATCAATGCGTTCCATCACCTTAGTTGGTGCTAAGCGGCTTTGCGTTGGTGCTAATGCTTGTGCCATCTCGATATTAGCGGCGTAATCAGATTCAGTTGAAAAGACAATATCATCTTCGCCACTATCGGCTAATACTTGGAATTCGTGAGACCAGTTACCGCCAATTGAGCCTGTATCGGCACGCACCGCTCTAAAGTTTAATCCGGCACGAGTAAATACTGCACTATAGGCTTTATACATATCATCATACGTTTCTTGTAATGATTCTTGTGATGTATGAAACGAGTAGGCATCTTTCATAATAAATTCACGCGAGCGCATTACACCAAAGCGAGGTCGCACTTCATCACGAAATTTGGTTTGAATTTGGTAAAGATTAAGTGGTAATTGTTTGTATGAGCTGACTTCATTACGTAACAAATCAGTGATGACTTCTTCATGAGTTGGACCTAAAACAAAATCACGATTACCACGGTCTTTTATCCGTAATAATTCAGGACCATATTGTTCCCAACGCCCACTCTCTTGCCAAATATCGGCAGGTTGAACAACCGGCATTAATACTTCGATCGCACCGGCTTTATTCATCTCTTCGCGAACAATGTTTTCAACTTTTTTTAGTACACGATAGCCAGTGGGTAACCAAGTATATAATCCAGCGGCAACTTTACGGATCATGCCGGCACGTAACATTAATTGATGGCTAATCACTTCAGCATCTGCTGGAGTCTCTTTTAATGTAGAAAGAAGATATTTACTGGTTCGCATACATTTATCCTGAAAAATAATTTATCTATAAATATAATAAAAATGTTAGCTAGTTTAGCAGTACAGCGCGTAACACTAAAGTAATTTTATTGTTATTTTTTTAGCATCGGCGTAATGAACCTAAAGAGATTGAGCAAACAGACTCACAAATTTATTCACTAGCAATAATGCTTTTTGTGCATTTTGTATCAAAATTGATACTTTATTGATTTTGCGGTTGGTTAGGTATCAAAAGAGATATCTTTATCTTATTGATTATATTTGATTTTTTGTTAATTTGTGTGATGTAGATCACTTTAGTAACGTTTTTAAATTGATATCATACGCACAAATTTTTAGGTATAGGAGAATAGTAATATGGATAGTGCCATAGCCAATAAAAAAGCTAGTGAGGTAAAAAGTGAGGCAAAATTACCCAAGTGGCGTAAAAGTGATACGTTATGGATGCTGAGTCTGTATGGAACAGCAATCGGTGCAGGCGTACTGTTTTTACCGATAAATGCAGGTGTTGGGGGGTTAATTCCATTATTAGTAATGTTAGTGCTTGCCTTTCCGATGACATTTTTTGCCCATCAAGCATTATGTCGATTTGTTTTATCGGGTAAAAAACCTGAAGGCGATATCACCGTTGTTGTTGAAGAGGCATTTGGACGAACTGCTGGAAACTTTATCACGGTGCTCTATTTTTTTGCTATCTACCCCATTTTATTGGTTTATAGTGTTGGGATCACCAATACCGTTGATAGCTTTATGGTACATCAATTAGGCATGGCATCGATACCTAGGGCGTTATTATCCTTTATATTGGTCGCTTTTTTAATGTCGATTGTTCACTTTGGTGAAGAGCTGATTGTCAAAGTGATGTCGATTTTGGTGTTTCCGTTTATTGCTGTACTGATGATTTTAGCGTTATTTCTAATTCCGGAATGGAATGGTGAGATTTTTTCCAACGTTTCACTCACCAGTGCTGGCAGTGAAGGAAGTCAAAGTATTTTAATGACGCTGTGGTTGGTTATTCCGGTTATGGTGTTTGCATTTAATCACTCTCCAATTATCTCTTCTTTAGCTGTTGCTAAACGCAAAGAGTATGGCGATGTTTATGCTGAACAAAAATGCTCTAGAATTATTGCAGCAAGTAATATAATGATGGTCGTTACTGTCATGTTTTTTGTGTTTAGTTGTGCACTATGTTTGACCCCTGCTGAGTTATTGGATGCAAAAGCACAAAATATTTCGACATTATCTTATTTGGCAAACCGATTTAATTCACCTGTGATTGAGTATATTGGTCCTCCAATTGCGTTTATTGCAATGGCTAAATCATTTTTAGGGCACTATTTAGGGGGTAAAGAGGGCTTTAATGGGGTGGTGAATAAATTACTACGTAGCTGTGATAAAACAATTTCACCAGCAAAATTAGATAAAATTGCCATTGGTTTTATGTTTATCACTGCTTGGGGAATAGCAACACTCAATCCAAGTATTTTAGGTTTAATTGAATCATTGGGAGGACCAATTTTAGCAATACTTCTGTTTTTAATGCCAATGTATGCAATTCACAAATTACCGGCATTAGCTAAGTATCGTGGCAAATTAAGCAATGTGTTTATTGTCATTATGGGATTGATTGCTATTTCAGCAGCTATTTATAATTTGCTTTAAGCTTGAATTTATCCGTTATGATGACCATCTAAAGAAAAAATCCGCTTAGGTTAATAGGCGGATCAATATTTTTCGAGTTGATATCAGTTGTGTTTTTAATCAATCTTGATTTTCATTTTAAGGATTAGGCGCGTTGCCCTAATTGCTGGTTGTTAAACGTTTAACACAGATATTTATTATCTAATTTGATTGAGTAATCTATAAAGTATCTATCAATGTGGTTTAGTTACATTGAGTTTTGAAAAGGGAAAAATATGAGTTCGGTATTTGAAATATTTAAAATCGGTATTGGGCCGTCAAGTTCACATACAGTCGGACCAATGCGAGCCGGAAAAGCATTTGTCGATGAGCTGATAAGTAAAGGGTTGATGCCGTCTGTGACAAGAATTGTAGCGGACGTTTATGGTTCATTATCATTAACAGGTAAGGGACATCAAACCGATATTGCCATTATTATGGGACTGGCAGGTGAAAAACCCGATACCGTAAATATTGATAACATCCCGATATTTATTGAAAAAATTAGCCAGACTAATCGATTACCGATTTATAACAATCGTTATGAAATTGATTTTCCGCTAGCTGAGTGTATGATTTTTCACTCTAAGTTTTTACCATTGCATGAAAATGGTATGACACTCAGCGCTTATCATGGTGATGATTTGCTGTTGCAAAAAACTTATTACTCTGTTGGTGGTGGCAAAATTGTTGAAGAAGCACAATTTGGTCAACAAGATCAAAATCCAGTTTTATTGCCTTACCCATTCTCGACTGCTGCGCAGCTATTAAAATCGTGTGAAGATAATTCGTTATCCATTTCCAGTATTATGATGAAAAACGAGCTGGAACTGCACTCTTATGAAGAGATTGAAAACTATTTTCATCATGTCGGGCAAACCATTTTAGATTGTATAAAACGGGGAATGAATACCGAGGGGCTATTACCAGGTCCACTTAAAGTGCCACGTCGTGCGTTTTCGCTATACCGTCAATTATCGACCACTAAAGATAATATTATTAGCGATCCTATGGTGATTATTGATTGGGTCAATATGTTTGCCTTAGCGGTGAGTGAAGAGAATGCTGCTGGTGGACGGGTGGTAACAGCGCCAACTAATGGTGCATGTGGGATTATTCCTGCTGTTCTTGCCTATTATGATAAGTTTATTAATCCTGTTACGCCTGAAATCTCAATGCGTTTCTTTTTAACTTGCGGAGCAATAGGGCAACTTTACCAAAAAAATGCCTCAATATCGGGAGCAGAAGTCGGTTGCCAAGGTGAAGTGGGTGTTGCTTGTTCAATGGCTGCTGCTGGTCTTGCCGAGCTTTTAGGTGGAAATCCACAGCAAGTTTGTATGGCCGCTGAGATTGCCATGGAACATAATTTAGGTTTGACTTGCGATCCGGTTGCTGGGCAGGTACAAGTGCCGTGTATTGAGCGTAATGCAATTGCCTCTGTTAAAGCAATTAATGCGACTCGAATGGCGTTAAGGCGCACAACAGTTGCCAAAGTGTCGCTTGATAAGGTGATTGAAACAATGTATGAAACCGGTAAAGACATGAATGCTAAATATCGTGAAACATCACGAGGCGGGCTGGCAATTACCGTTTACTGTAATTAATTCGCCGTTAACTGAGATAGATTAATCCTTCAATTTGCCGACTAGTCATTTGGTGAATTGAAGCGATCAAAGTTAATATTTCCAGCGCATGGTATTCGCCTTGGAACGTAAAAAGTCATTATTAACCAGCATATCGACTTTTTCACTTTTTATTGAACGTAACTTTCTTTTTCGTTTGGCTTGATTGGTTGATGTGCTATGCATTAGTTCATTGTAGGCGAGTAAATTATTGAGTTGATCAAGTTCGTCTAATCCTCGTAGAACGTTTATTAGTGTATGTAAAGTAATGGATTCACCATTTTCTATACGTTTAATTGTTGCTATGCCAAGTTCAGATTTTTGAGCAAGTTCTTGTTGAGATAAATTTTTTTCAATTCTTGCCAATTTAATTCTGCGACATAACATTGCAACAATTTCAGTTGTTTGATTCATGCGTGATCCTCAATATAAACATAATGCATTGAGTTTTGAGCCTATTGTATCGGGGTTAATTGGGTAGTATATGTGTTAAACCTTCGATGATATCAGAAGCTAATAAACTGTATTTATTTAATTTTTCAGCTGCCTTATTACCAGCCAAACCATGCAAGTAAACACTTACTGGGGCTGCTTGAGCTACGGGTAAGTGACCGGCAATGAGTCCTGCTATAATACCAGTTAACACATCACCTGATCCAGCAGTTGCCATACCATTATTGCCTGATTGATTAATATAGGTTGGTTTGTTAGGGTGGGCAACGACGGTCTTAGCATCTTTAAGCACACAAATGACATTGTGTTGTTGCGAAAATGCTTTTGCTGTTGCGATTAAATTATTTTTAATCTTATCGATAGGTAGCTTTGTTAAGTTCGCCATTTCACCTAAATGTGGCGTAAGAATAAGGGTTGATTTTGCCTGTTCAAGTAATGACAAATCTTGCGATAAAACATTAAGCCCGTCAGCATCAATAATTATTGGTACGGTTGCATGGTGAACAACATAAGATAAAATCTTATAAGTATCATCAGATATCCCCATACCGGGACCGATAACAATTACTGATGCCCAATTTATCCCTGTTTCAAGTTCAGTAAAATTAACTTGATTCGGCGTAAAAGGCGATAATAATGCTTCGGGGAGTTGAGATAATAAAATACCGCTATTACAACTTGGTGTGTAAATACGTACTAACCCAGCACCAGCTCGATAGGCGGCTTTAGCCGAAAAGTAAGCGGCACCGGACATGTTTTGCGAACCGGCTATGGTCAATACTCTACCATAAGAGCCTTTATGGGAATCATTTGCTCGCACAGGTAACAAGTTATCCAGATCATCTTGCTCAAAGGTATAATGCGCTGCTGGTTTGTCAGCATAAATGCCAATATCGGCAATGGTTATTTTGCCGGCTAGTTCAATGCCAGGATAAAAAGATAATCCGAGCTTAGCATAGGCAAACGTTACTGTCTGTTTCGCGTTTACCGCAGCACCTAATATTTTACCGGTGTTAGCACACACGCCGGAAGGGATATCAATAGCGAGTATATCGCCATGACTTTGATTAATCAGCTCAATCGCTCGCAAAAAATCACCACTAACATCTCGATTAAGGCCAATACCAAAAATGGCATCCACAACTGTTGTATAAGATGAAAGTGAATCAGGTAACGATATCATGATAGGGATTTGATAGTGCTGAGCTATTTTGATTTGTTGTAATGTTTCGGTCGAAGCATTATCAGCATTACCGACTAAATAGATAACAACATCAATTTGTTGTAATTTGAGTAGCCGAGCAACGGCAATACCGTCTCCGCCATTATTACCATAACCACATAGGAGCGCAACTTTGTTTAAATCAAATTCACCAGATTTAAGTTGTTTGATAACAGCAAGGGCAGCGCGTTCCATAAGTACCAATGGGGGTAAGCCCACATCCGAAGTTGTATAAGTATCGAATTGTTTCATTTCAGATGAGGTGACCAAGTATTGCATACTGCCTCCGTCTTGCCTTTAAAAAATAGCCACATTATGTGGCTAAATTATTATGGTGAGTTAATCTAATTTCTGTTTTAGATCAATAATTGTTCTTCTTGCTGATCTTTGAGTTGCTGCCTTTCTAAACTTTCTAGAATTTTTTTATGGATGCCACTAAAACCACCATTGCTCATAATCAAAATTGCATCAGTCGGTTTAGCTGATTTGCTGATCATCTCAACTAATAGATCGATATCCCCAGACCAATGTGCAGGCTGGATGCAGGCATCAACCACATCTGCAACTAACCAAGGTAAATGTTCAGGTTGAAAGATGAAAATTTCGTCAGCTCGTCCTAGTGAAGGTGCTAATTCATCTTTTGATACACCCAATTTCATGGTATTTGATCGCGGCTCAAGTACGGCTAATATTCGACGATTAGCCCCAATTTTGCTACGTAATGCTTCTAATGTAGCCAATATTGCTGTTGGATGATGGGCAAAATCATCATATATTTCGATATTATTGACTTCTCCATACAGCTCTAAGCGTCTTTTAGCGTTAACAAAAGTGCTTAATGCCTCGCATGCATCAGCAGGTGCAATTCCGACATTATGCGCAGCTGCAATCGCCATTAATGCATTATGCATATTATGTTCGCCAACAAGTGAATATTGCACTTCACCGACTTTTTGATTATTAAAATAAACCGCAAAATGACTTGCATCATTATTAATGCGTTGTGCAAGCCAGCCATTTTCAGATTCAGTAAATGTTTGTTCACTCCAACAGCCTTTAGCGAGTACTTGTTTTAAGTTGACATCGTCTTGTGGTGAAATGATAAGCCCTTTACTGGGTACTAAGCGCACTAAATGATGAAATTGTCTTTGAATTGCACTAAGATCATCAAAGATATCGGCATGATCAAATTCTAAATTATTCATTATCAAGGTTTTAGGACAATAATGCATGAATTTAGAACGTTTATCAAAAAAAGAACAATCATATTCATCGGCTTCAATAACAAAAAAGTTGCCTTCCCCCAGTCTTGCTGATACATCAAAATTACCCGGTACACCACCAATAACAAAGCCTTGATTATAACCTTGCTTTTCTAAAATCCAGTTAACCATACCTGCTGTTGTTGTTTTACCATGAGTACCGGCAACGGCTATGACCCAACGGTTGCATAAAACGTTATCGTGCAGCCACTGTGGTGCAGAAATATAAGGGATATTGTTATCAAGAATATATTCAATACAAGGATTACCCCTTGATAAAGCGTTACCAATAATAACTAAATCTGGTGTAGGTGTGAGTTGTACTGGGTCGTACCCTTCAATAATCTCTATATTTTCTTTTTGTAAGAGAGTACTCATGGGTGGGTAAACATTTTTGTCTGAACCAGTAACTTTATGGCCTAGTGATCGGGCTATCAAAGCAATTCCTGCCATAAATGTGCCACAAATCCCTAGAATATGAATACGCATTTTTAATCCTTAACTTTTATAAAATATATCGATGATAATAATTGTTTATCACTATAGTCGTTTTGAATGGTAATGAGATTCAACACCGATAGGTAAAGTTTATTATAGACGATTTTAAATCGTTATGCGATAGGCCATATATATCGAATCATTAACTTTGCCGCCTGATTACCTCGAAAATCATCTACAACTAAATGGTAAACAATTTTGACTTTTTTTATTGATTGATCCGGCCATTGTTGCAAATTAGCATTAAATAATATGCCTTCTATCAGACTACCACCATTTTGGGGTTCTAACACTAATCTAAGGTGTTTTTCTGCAAATAGGCGTTGCTGATGGATAATAAATTCCCCATCAAAAATAGGTTCATCAAACCCCTCACCCCAAGGTCCTCCCTCTTTCAATTGCAAAGCTATTGCATAATTAAAATCTTGTCCATCGATCTCACCATCAGTTTCTATTGTTGGTTGTAATACCTCATCACTTAATTTGTCATTTAATAGCGTTTCAAAACTGTCTCTAAATAGCTCGATGTCTTGTTCACGAATCGTTAAACCAACCGCCATTGCATGACCACCAAAACTCACGATTAAGTTCGGGTGTTTTTGATCCAGTTCATCAAGTACATCACGTAAGTGAACACCTGGAATTGATCTGCCTGAACCTTTTAAATGCCCATCTTGGGTTGAAGCAAAGGAGATAACCGGGCGATAATATTTATCTTTTAATCGTGCCGATAAAATACCGATAATACCTTGATGCCACTGTGGGTGGTAAACGACAATAGCATTTGGGATGGATGTATCTTGTTTTTCAAGCTGTTGAATATATGCTAATGCTTCTTTCTGCATTGTTTGTTCAATTAGCTTGCGATCAGTATTGAGTATATCAAGATCTGTTGCTTGCTGAACTGCTAAGTCAAAATCATCACAGAGTAGTAGTTCAACACCTAGTGCCATATTATCCATTCTGCCTGCTGCATTGAGTCTTGGTGCAACATAGTAGGCTAAATCAATCGCTGTGAAGGAAATTGCTTCTTTTTTCGCGATATGTAACAGCGCTTTAATACCATTACAACAATAGCCAGATCGTATTCTATTCATGCCTTGGTGCACTAATATTCGATTATTATGGTCAAGTTTGACAACGTCAGCAATGGTACCTAAAGCGACTAAATCTAATAGATTGGCGATATTGTACTCGGTTAGATTATTCTTAAGGAACCAATTTTCTTTGCGTAATTTAGCTCTTAATGCCAGCATAAAATAGAATGCAACACCGACGCCAGCAAGATGTTTAGATGGAAAAGTGCAATTAGGTAAATTGGGATTAATTATTGCATCTGCAATAGGTAACTGTTCAGGGCATAAATGGTGATCGGTAATAATCACTGTTAAGTTAGCTTGCTTGGCAAATTTTACGGCTTCTAATGCGGCAATACCGTTATCAACAGTGATAATGAGATCTGCGTGTCTTGACATTGCTTTTTCAACAACACCTACACTTAAGCCGTAGCCATCTTCAAAACGATCTGGGATGATATAATCAACAAATTGGCAGCCCATCTTTCTTAGTGCAGTAACCGTTAATGCGGTACTTGTGGCTCCATCGGTATCAAAATCGCCAACAACGATGATACGTTGATTATTTTTTATTGCAGAATAAAGAATTTCAACAGCAGTGGTTGTTCCATCTAACTTATCATAATTGCACAAATTACGCGTAGAATAGTCTAGCTCTTGCATTGATTTGATATCTCGCATGGCATAGACTCGTTGCAATAATGGCGGAATATCTTGCGAGAATTCAGGAAGCGTTTGTGGTAATTGTCGATGTATTATTCTATTTTTATTCATATTTAAAATGTTAGCGCTAAAGCGCTAACACAAGTTGTTATAGTGGTTAGTTCGAATATTGATTGTTGTGATAAACGACTAATTATTTAACAGATTTTTTATTCAAAATATCAAGCAATTTATCAGCCGGGACATAACCTGACACCAGTTGGCCATCAGCTAAAACAATAGCTGGGGTTCCACTAATACCGAGTTGCTTACCAACATTAAATTGTTGAGTGACATAAGGTACCATACTGCTAGCGGGTGAAATCGTATTACCTTTATAGGCATTATCAAAAGCAGCTTTACGATCGGCAACACTCCAGATTGATTGCATGTTTTTGCCTACTTCACTATCCGCTCCCGCACGTGGGAACGCAAAATAGTGGATTGAAATGCCTGCATCTAAATATTTATCAATATTTTCATGCAGTAATTTACAATAATGACAAGTATAGTCAGTAAACACCGAAATAACATATTTTTCGTTTGGTGCTTTATAAACAATTGCATCTTTCTCAATAGATTTGATTAATTTAACATTGTTACTATTAGCGATGTTAACCGGTTCGTTACCTTCTAAGTTATAGAAAGGACCTTGCGTTAAATATTTACCATCATCAGAAACATAAAAAATACCATCAGGTGTATTAACACTTTTTAGTCCTTTTACAGGGCTGTCGGCAATTTTTAAGTCTTTTTCAGTATAACCTAATTTGCCGAGTGTTTTGGCAATATCAGCATTACTTGCCAGTACTGATGTTGAAATTAATGCTAAACCTAAAACTAATTTTTTCATTCAATTATCCTTATTTTTTAAGCATTATGCTCGAGGATGATGCTTACTGTGTAACTGTTTTAATCTTTCTGTTGCCACATGGGTATAGATTTGCGTTGTCGATAAGCTACTATGACCCAGCAACATTTGCACTACCCGCAAATCTGCACCATGGTTAAGCAAATGTGTTGCAAACGCATGTCGCAGTACGTGGGGTGAGAGTGCTTCAATATTAATGCCGGTTAGTATGGCATAATATTTGATTCGATGCCAGAATGTCTGTCGAGTCATTTTTTTACCTAATCGGCTAGGGAACAGCACGTCAATCGGCCCAGATTTTAAAAGATCATTACGGGCATATTTGAAATAGTATTCTAACCAATAAATGGCTTCTTCCCCCAGTGGCACTAAGCGCTCTTTATTACCTTTACCAATTACCCTTATCACCCCTTGCCGCAAACTGACATCACTGATTTCTAAATTGACTAATTCACTAACCCGTAATCCAGTTGCATAAAGCACTTCTAGCATAGCTTTGTCGCGTAGTTCGATAGGGTCATCAGTACTGGGCGATTCAAGCAACGCATCGACTTGTGATTCGGTTAAATCTTTAGGTAATTTTTTGGGTAATTTGGGCGATGACAAAACGGCAGAGGGATCATCGGTGCGATAATTTTCTTGATACAAATATTGAAAAAAACGTTTAGTTGCACTTAATAAACGTGCCGAGCTACTGGCTTTATAACCATCTTGCACGCGCTGCATTAAAAAATTTTGTAAATTAATGGTCTGCGCGCTTAGCATTGTGACATTTTGTTGCTGTAATGAGTGGCTAAGTGCAAACAAATCGAGTTTGTAAGATTCTATCGTGTTTTCTGCTAGATTACGCTCTAGCCATAATGAATCTAAAAACTGTTCAATTAACACTTTACTTTGTGTCGCAATACTTTTATTTGACATTCATGGTCATCTCTATATTCAATTTATTTACGTCATTATATACCAACTTGCTGACCGTTGCAGTTTAGACCAAGTAATGGCATGTAAATGAAAGTACCTTGTTATATTTATTGGGTAATGGTTTTTTAGGTCGATTTATGCAAACTTAATTATAGCAAGTCAATTAACACATGATTCTCTTTTGTATTTTTAATAATATCTGATATATATTTGCATTAATATTTTATTTTGTGATGATGTGTATGTTAAAACGCGCTGTACCTCTTTTTATTGGGCTATATGCTTTTTTTGTTATTGGTATAGAAACTTATCTTTATTGGCATGCTCAACTTCAACCTTGGCAACCAGCGACGCCAGTTGGTCGAATCATTTTTTATTATAGTTTTTTTACTGTGTTATCGAATTTGATGTTGGCGGTGAGTTGTTTGTGGCTATTTTTTAATCCTAGTTGCCATCGTTTTAGCTTTAAAATTATTCGGTTAAATGGGCTAGTAGGCGTGATAATCACTTCTATCGTTTATAACTTAATGTTACGCGCTATTCATAAACCGCCAAATGATTTATTAAAATTCACCAATGAAAGTTTACATGTTGTTATACCGTTACTCGGTGTTTTGAGTTGGTTAATTTGGGGACCATTTCGACGCATTAATTTTCGAGTGATAATGGGTTCATTAGTCTGTATGTTAGCTTATGGCATATATATTTTTGTCAGAGGATACTATACTAATTTATATCCTTATCCTTTTATTAATGTTGTGAAAATAGGCTATCCGAAAGCGTTGTTTGCTGTCGGTATGGTTTTTTTATTGTTTTTAGGTTCAGCCTTATTTTTATGGGTAGTTGATTGTTTGAGGAGAAAAACATGAAGCTGTATATTTATGAACATTGTCCTTTTTGCGCCAGAGCAAGAATGATTTTTGGTTTAAAACACATACCAGTTAAATTAGAAGTATTTTTGAGTGATGATAACAAATCACCTGAAAGTATGATTGGTGAAAAAATGGTGCCAATTTTACAAAAAGATGATGGTAGTTATATGCCTGAAAGTTTAGATATTGTTGATTATGTTGATAATAATTATGGTGATAGCCCTATATTGATTGGCCCTAAATCAGCGAAAATTGCCGAGATAATAAAAAACATACAGCAGTATGATTATAAATTAGAGTGTCCGCGTTATATTAAACTGGGTTTAGCTGAGTTTGCTACACAAAGTGCCATTGAGAGTTTTGTCGCAAGTAAAGCTAAAAAGATGGGATCATTCGATGAATGTTTAGCGCAAACAAGTTCACTGGTTTTAGCTGTTTCTCAGTTGCTTGAACAACTAGATCCTTTGATTGTTTCACCACAAGCGTGTAATGGTCAATTGTCTTTAGATGATATTTGTCTATTTCCAGTATTACGTAATTTAACCTGTGTAAAAGATCTATCTTTTCCACCAAAAACGTTGGCTTATGTAACGGCAATGGCTAAATTGAGTCAGGTTGATCTATTTTTTGATCGCGCAATTTAATCAATCACTAAGTGAGTACGATAGCATGAGGCATTTTGACTGAGTTTGGTAACAGGGAAGATATTTAACGAGAGGTTGAAGAATATCACTATCAATTTTGTTCTTTCATTAATTCACTCATCACGTTTAGGTGATGAGTGTTAATTTATTGATTTACATTAGTCACCTAATTTTAGATCAATTACTTCAATACTGTCTTTACCACCATAGATATCATACCAAGGTGTAGCGTATTGTTTTAAAATTTTGTTAAGGTGCTCAACATTTTCACGACCAGTTTGATCTAACCAGCGTTTTAAACCCTCTTTACCGTCTTTAGCATAAGCCGCAACGCCTTCAAACCATGTTGCACGACCACCTAAAATACCACTATATTTAGCGCCATTCTCACCAGCAAAAATTAATTCTTGATGGAACGTTTTTGTTGGTACGCCCGCACTTAAATAGATAAATGGACGAGTTGCCGCATCGCTAGCTTGTTTAAAATAATCGGCAGCTTGTTTTTGAGTATAGACAACTACGTTGTTATCATTAAATCCTTCTACATTTTTAAACAACACGGGTACTTCAACTTTAAGTACATCAATGTAATATTGGTTTTTAGTGAATTCTTTAATGGTGTTAATCACTTTTTGTGGTTTTATTTTGGCAAACTCAGGGCTTTTATCATCGGTCACGACATTATCATAGACAATTGGTTCGACAAATAATGGAATATCGGCAGCTCTGGCTTCTGTACCAACACGTTCTAGAAAGGCATGTTTTTTCTCTAAAATATCTTTAGGATCATCGGGATTATAATAAACTAATACTTTTGCTGCATCAGCCCCTTTTTTCAATAATCGTTGTAGAGAGTCTTCAGGTAAAACATCAGGTAAACGGCCAGGCGTGTTTGCATCATAACCGGTTTTCTCATAAGAAATGATTAATCCCGCATCCTTATTTTTTTTAGCCATACCTTTAAAGCCATATTCTTCATCTAACAAAATTGCACTCACATATTTTGTTAATTCTTGTGAAACAAGTTCTTTAAATTCATAGACCATTTCAACATTATAACGATCTTTACCAACAGCCGCTTCCATCATTTTTACCATTGAACCACGTTGGTCGATTGCTAGTGCCGCAATAACGCCATCTTGGTTTGATAACTGTTGCATGCGAGTGAATTTTCCACGAGAAATACGTTTTATACCCATTTTATAACTCTCCATTTAAAAAGATTTTATGATTGTAGTTTCTTTTCGCGACGATTTATTAATCATTTAGTGCTAGTTTAGATTATATACATAATTTAATAAATTGCAGTTTATTATCATCATTTTATCAGGACAATAAAAGAGCAATATGCACAAGTTAGTTTTAAGCGTTATACAATGTAAATTGGCGTATTATTTGATATTTTTCTTCCAAAAAAATTGTGTTGAGGTATATTAGTACACAATAATAGACTATGTGTAAAATATACTTTACAAGGATAATCATGTCATACGCACAAAACGCGACGCCAACTCGAACCTTAAACAATCAAGACTATAAAACTTTGGCTTTATCAGCACTAGGTGGTGCATTAGAGTTTTATGATTTTATTATATTTGTCTTTTTTTCCATTATTATTAGCCATCTTTTTTTTCCGGATGATATGCCAGCATGGTTAAGTCAAGTGCAAACATTTGGGATTTTTGCGGCAGGCTATTTAATTCGTCCATTTGGTGGCATTGTTATGGCACATTTTGGCGATTTATTTGGTCGCAAACGGATGTTTACGTTAAGCATTCTTTTAATGGCATTACCTACACTATTCATTGGTTGTTTACCGACTTATACTAATATTGGCATTTTAGCGCCTATTTTGTTATTAATTATGCGACTGTGCCAAGGTCTTGCTGTGGGCGGGGAGGTGCCTGGTGCTTGGACGTTTGTTGCCGAGCATGTTCCCAATAATAAAATTGGCTTAGCTTGTGGAATATTAACAAGTGGTTTAAGTTTGGGCATTTTGCTTGGTTCACTGGTTTCAACTGTAATGAATAAAAGCATTTCACCCGAACAAATGAGTGATTGGGGTTGGCGGATTCCATTTATTATTGGCGGGATATTTGGTTTAATCGCCATGTATTTACGTCGTTGGTTGAAAGAAACGCCAATTTTTCTAGAAATACAAAAACGAAAGCAACAAGAATTAGCAAAAAAAATTCCAGTTATAACAGTATTAACTCAGTATTTACCTCAAACTATTTTATCTATGCTACTTACTTGGGTATTATCGGCAGGTATTATGGTTATTATGTTAATGACCCCAATTTTATTGCAAAAGCAGTTTGGATTTTCTGCTATTGATGCATTGCAAGGTAATATACTCGCTATTATTGGACTAATCATGAGTTGCACTTTTTATGGCATGATGATGGATAGATTTGCTATGGGTAAAGTGTTATTTATTGGCTGTCTTATTGCTGTTGCTATAATTTCAATTTTCTATTTTTCATTAGATAACCCGCATCTTTTATTAATCACTTATCCTTTAGCTGGTTTTGGTGTTGGTATTGTTGGCTCGTTTGCTTATTTTATGGTTAAAGTGTTTCCTGCTGAAATTCGTTATAGTGGTGTTTCATTTTCGTTTAATATGGCCTATGCAATTGCCGGAGGATTAACACCTTTATTTATATCGTTCTTTAGCGATTTTGTTAGCAAAATGGCGCCTGCGATTTATGTGGTAGGGCTGTTTGGCTTAGGTGCGTTAATTGGTTTGTATTTATCCATGAAAAATAATAGCCAAAAATATATCGCTAAAGATATTGCTTAATATTCACTTTTCTCAATTTAAAATTAGAGGAACAATAAACACAGTTTTGTTCCTCTTTTTTATCAACTTATCCATTTATTCATCTACTCACGTTAACGGCTTTATTTTATCATTTTTTAATCTAATTTGGCTTGATGGCATTTTTTTATAAAGATTATTTAATAATCCTATTCTTTTGCAAATTTGTGAAATTAATCAAATTTTTAGAAAAAATTTAGTTTAAAATGAAAATCATTACATTTTAAACTTAAAACTTTTCAAGGAGAATATAATGAAAGCTGCTGTTATTAGACAAGAGTGTGATGGGCAAGTTGACATCAAAGATATTTCTCTTCGCCCTTTAGAAGCAGGTGAAGCTTTAGTCGATGTTGAATATTGTGGACTTTGTCATACCGATATTCATGTTGCATCGGGTGATTTTGGTAAAAAACCGGGGCGGGTTATTGGGCATGAGGGTGTGGGGATTGTGACTAAAATTGCACCTGATGTAAAAAGTTTAAAGATAGGCGATCGCGTCAGTATTGCATGGTTTCATGCCGGTTGTGGTACATGTGAATACTGTATTTCGGGTAATGAAACATTTTGTCGCCATGCGCTTAACTCGGGTTATAGTGTCGATGGTGGAATGGCAGAACAATGCATTGTTAAAGCTGATTATGCCGTTAAAGTCCCCGATGGGCTTGATCCTGCTCAAGCCACCAGTGTCACCTGTGCCGGCGTTACCACTTATAAAGGTATTAAAGTTGCAGACACAAAGCCCGGTCAATGGTTAGCCGTGTTTGGCATTGGTGGGTTAGGCACACTTGCTATTGAGTATGGAAAAAAGGTTTTTAATAACAAAGTTGTCGCAATTAGCAATAGTGACAGTCAGTTAGCGTTATGTAAAACATTAGGAGCTGATTTAGTGGTTAATCCGAAAAAGGTTGACGATGTGGGCGCTTATATTAAAGAACATACTGATGGCGGGGTTCATGGTGCGGTGGTGACTTCAGTAACTAAAACAGGCTTTAATCAAGCAATTAATTCTGTGCGTCCATTAGGACGAGTTGTTGCGTTAGGTTTACCTTCCGAAACCATGGACTTAAGCATTCCCAAAACAGTATTAGATGGTATACAAGTATTAGGTTCGCTTGTTGGTACGCGCGAAGATCTGGCGGAAGCATTTCGTTTTAGTGCTGAAGGTAAAGTGGTGCCTATTGTTGAGAAAAGGCCGCTCGAAGATATCAATGAAATGATCGAAGAAATGAAAGCAGGTAAAATTCGCGGTCGTATGGTGGTTGATATGAAAATGAAAAAGAAAAACTAATATTCATTTTACCAATTAATAAAAAAGTTAGTGTTTAGCTAACTTTTTTATAACCTTGATTTTTATGCCTTTCCAATTTTTTAAAATTAATCTTTCTTGTGTTTTATAAATAAATCCCTAATATAAGCCCATTTTGTAGATGTATTTTTATATTCAAGGGAACAGTTATGTCAGAACATAATCTAGAAAGTAAATTAAGAAAAGATCTTGGTTTAGTTTCTGCATTGTCGTTAGTTGTAGGAATGGTATTAGGGGCGGGCGCTTTTATGAAACCACCAGCCGTATTAGCCGTAGCTGGTGATTATAATTATGCGCTGCTAGCTTGGATAATTGGTGGTATTTTTTCTATTTGTGGGGGATTAACGCTGTGTGAATTGGGTGTTATGTTTCCAAAAACAGGTGGCATGCTCGTTTATTTAGAAAAAATCTATGGCCCTAAAATTGCTCATCTTTATGGCTGGATGATAACTGTGTTATTTGCGCCTTCTTTAGTTGGTGCGTTAGTTGGTTATTTTAGTTCAGTTTTTTGTTTGTTATTTAATATAGATGATAGTTATCGTATGGCGGTGAGCGCTGGCGTATTAGGCTTTATTGCATTTATTAATGCAATTGGTGTTAAACAGGCTGGGTATTTACAAACGCTAGCTACAGTTTGTAAATTAATCCCAATATTACTCTTAGCTGTATTTGGATTATGGAAGGGCAATGGTCAAGTTGCCTTATTTGGGGCTAGTGGGCAGGGTATTGAAACTTTTGCACCTTTCGCTGTAGCGATTTTGGCGACCTTGTTTGCTTATGATGGATGGGCACAAGTTGCTTCGGTTGCTGGTGAAATTCATAATCCGGCAAAAGTTTTACCTAAAGCAATTATTTTAGGCATCATATTTTTAGTTATTGTTTATGCTTGTATAAATATAGCACTGTTTAAAATATTTCCAGTTCAAGAAATGGTCACCCTTGGCCATGATGCTTCGGCTGTTGCCTCACAACGAATGTTTGGTCATTTAGGTGGGAATTTAGTGGCAGTAGGTATAATGGTATCAATTTTGGGTGGGATTAATGGGTATATTATGACATTATCTCGTACTATTTTTAGTATGGCTGAACGAGGTACGATTATTGGCGCTCGTTATCTTAGTACACTTGATGAAGCGAGTCGTTCACCAGTTAATGCGATCTCGGTATTAGTGGTGTTTGCCTTTTTATATTCAATCTTGCTTGATGCAGATCGTCTATCCGAGATATCCATGTTTTCAATATGGGTTTTTTATTTGCTGACGTTTATTGGCGTTATTATAGCGCGAAAAAAATATGCAGATATACCGCGTTCTTATAAAGTGATTGCTTATCCGATAGTTCCGATTATGGCGATCATTGGTGCAATTTATGTTATTTATGGCATGTTGGTTTATCAAACGTTTAATGGCATAGCATCAATAGTACTTACTCTACTTGGGTTACCATTATACTATTATTATCATAGCAAGAATAAAAATAGAGAGCTCTCCCTTGGCGAGATGAAAAAATATCGAACAAAAACACAATACCTCATCGCTATAGCAACTGTATTTGTGGTACTGCTGTTAGCAATTTGTGGTTATATCATCAATAAATAATTATTGCATGAGTGCATATTAAACGAACAGGCTATTACTTGATCAACACCGGCAATTGCCGGTTATGTTATTAAAAATGACAATCGTTGAGTTTTCAGTTTTACTGACAGATGTTCATTGTTGTTTTACATATAAGTTGAAATCAGTCCATAAATATTTTGGTCATGATAAATCCCATTTAAGTATTCGGCTTGTTTTAATCTTCCTTCATAACTAAAACCACAACGCTTTGCTACAGCGTTGCTTTTTATATTACTAACAGCACATTTAATAACAAACCGTTTAATAATTTTTTGTGATGCATAGTAGTTGGTAAGCGCTTGGACTGCTTGAGTCATAACACCTTTTCCTTCAGCTCGACTATCAAGCCAATATCCAATATAAGCTGTTTTATTGTTAGCATCGATTTGATTGAAAGACAATATACCGACAGCCCTATCATTTTGTATAATGACATAGGTTTTACTCTGATTTTGTTGATGTTTTAACCAGCACTCTTGTAAAAATTGAGCTGTATCTAACTCGTTTATCACAAATTTAGGCCATGCCATGAATTGGCTAAAATAGTTTCGATTAAAATCAATGACATTATATAGATCTTTAGCATAACTGTTATTAGCAGTTTTTAGTAATATATTGGGATTGACTAAAATACTCTCAGCTTGGCTAGTAGTCATTATTTGTTCCTTATTTCTTATAAATATATTGTCTGTGTCATTATTCTAACCGTCAAACACTCAAGGCAAATATAGCTTATCGATAGTAAAAAAAGCTTATCATGGTGCTTTGTGCATAGCCGAATGTAAGGTAATAATGATTAACTATAAGCGATAAATTATTAGTAAGTCTATAATGCACCCATAAAAAAATACCAGACTATGGTTTAGTCTGGTATAGCTTTTGAATAAAATAAAGCATATTGGTTATGCTTTATCGTTTTTGCTATTTTTAGGTTTTATCGTATAGTTGAAAATAACGAGTAAAGCGAAGATAGCTACAATAATTGCCATTATCACATCTTTATTAAACCATTTTGCCATATTACCGAGGATGATACCGACACCACAAAAATCAACATCAGAAAACGTAGTATTTGAAAAACCAAGTGAACCTAAAACTGGTAATAACATCACAGGTAAGAATGTTACCAATAATCCATTGGCAAATGCACCAAGCATGGCACCACGTCGGCCGCCCATTGCATTACCAAATACTCCAGCGGTTGCCCCACAGAAGAAATGCGGTACAACGCCCGGTAAAATTAATACTAAGTTTAATTGTCCAAGTACAAATAGTCCGACTAATCCACCTAAAAAACTACATAGAAAGCCAATTAATACTGCATTTGGTGCATAAGGAAATACGACAGGGCAGTCTAAAGCGGGTTTAGCATTCGGCACTAATTTTTCAGAAAAACCAGTAAATGCAGGGACAATCTCAGCTAGAATTAAGCGTACACCTTGTAGGATGATAAATACACCTGCGGCAAAAGTAATGGCTTCTATAATGGCATAAACGAGATAGTTATCACCTTTACTTAAAGTCGTTTCGACGTAGTTAGAGCCAGCAAAGATAGCAAGAATTAAATAGATAATCATCATGGTTAATGAGATTGAAATCGAACTGTCACGTAAAAAACTTAGATTTTTAGGTAGATTCATCTCTTCGGTTGAACGAGATCCTTTACCAACTGCCATTCCAAGCCAACCCGCTAAAACGTAACCTAATGTACCAAAGTGACCAAAAGCGACATCATCATTACCGGTTATTTTACGCATTTGCGGTTGTGCGAGTGCAGGGAAAAAGGCCATAATTAAGCCAAGTACTAATGATCCGGTGAAGACTAATTGCCATCCCTCAAACCCCGCTACCGTTAATATAATACTTATCATGCAAGCCATATAAAAAGTATGGTGACCGGTCAAGAAGATGAATTTTAAACGAGTAAAACGCGCAACGATAATATTGGCAACCATACCAAAGGCCATAATTAACGCTGTTGCTGCACCATACTCGTTAAGTGCCATTGAAACAATAGCTTCATTATTTGGAATAATACCCTGTAATTTAAACGCTTGTTCAAACATCATGCCTAATGGGGTAATAGCACTAATGAGTACGGTTGCCCCACCACTTAATACTAAAAAACCTAAAATGGTCTTAATGGTACCTTTGACGGTGTCAGCAAAGGATTTGCGCTGAGCAATAAGCCCAACCATGGCAATAAGTCCAACTAATATTGAAGGTACTTTTAAAATATCAACAATAAACTTTACTATTTCTTGTATCATAGCAAGTCCTCATAATATCATTAATGTTTAGCGAAATGTTCAACGAGTTTTGCTTCTAAATCGTTGATATCGATAATATTATTTAAAATAACTAATTTGTCCGCTGGAATGCCAGAGCTTGCCGCTAAATCCTTGGTCATGACAAATAAATCTGCTTGATCTGGGGTTGCTGAAGCAAGATCCGCATGGGTAACTTCAGCATCAACATTTAATTTTTTCAGAACTTTTTTGATATTCATTTCAACCATAAAACTACTACCAAGGCCTGAACCGCAAACTGCCATAATTTTCATTTTGTTTATCCTTTTATTTTTTATTAAAGTTAA
Organism: Gilliamella sp. B2969; assembly: GCF_026536195.1. Taxonomy (NCBI): domain Bacteria; kingdom Pseudomonadati; phylum Pseudomonadota; class Gammaproteobacteria; order Orbales; family Orbaceae; genus Gilliamella; species Gilliamella sp. B2969. The sequence goes on along the minus strand of NZ_JAFNOP010000013.1, from coordinate 17,728 downwards.
TAGTGTTTAACTACAGCCAAAATTTCATCGCGTTGTTGTGCTTGAAAAATTCTCTGCATATCTTTTGATTCGCCAAATAGCGCGGCTAATTGGGTTAACATTTCAATATGACTGGTACTATCACTCGCGGCTAATAAAGTAATTAAATAGACGGGATCATTTTCTTGCGAATTAAAATTAACGCCTTGTTTAACTAATAGCATAGATAGACCTAATTGATTCACCCCTTGCTCTGGTCTAGCATGTGGCATGGCAATACCTGGTGCTAAAACATAGTAAGGTCCAATGGATTGGTGTAGTTGAAAAATAGCTTGGATATAACTAGGTGAAATGGCATTACTTTCTAATAATGGCTTAGCACAAAGTTGTATTGCTTCTTTCCAATCATCAACGGAATCGACAATATTAACTGTCTGGTTAGTTAACCATTTATCTAACATTTTTCCTCCATTAAAATCGATACCTTAAGTATTTTTTTACAAACTAACATATTGGGAAATAATAAAAATTAAAAAATAATAGAAATGTGATAGCGCTATCAAAGTTAATTAAAATTTATCTGTTTTGTGATACAGATAACATTTTTAGTGAATAGATAAAAAAATATTTTTTAGATTACGAATATTATATCGATAATAATGATTGGAAAACAGATTTAAACAATCTCCCTCTTGATTGATAACCATATTTAAATTCATTTCACAGTTTTCAAATAAATAACCAGTAAATAATAAGGCTAACGTTAATAATTACTAAATGTGACATAAATCAAACTATTAAAAATTGGGTATGTTTAATTTTTGAGATTAAGATTTCTTCTTCATCCTAGGGCACGATATTATGTAAAAATAAGTAATCGTGTTATTTTTTCGCTAAATTAAAATAAGTTTATTGCTATAAAAAACAGATAATTAAAGTTTTTAAGCTTGTTTTTTGATTTATATGATATAGTGTTAATTGTTAAGAATTTGTTAAGTTGAGATATTGTAATGAGTAAAAAAGTTGCTGTAATCGGTGATGATACTACAACTGGTGGTAAAGTTATTTCGTCATCAGTTCTAGGTTTTAACCGCCTCGATGCTATAGCATGTTTAGGCGATTATGCTTCATGTCCTAAGTGTAACGGTTCTGGGAAAATTATTGAGGCGACCGATAAACTAATCATTGATGGCAAGCCAGCTGCTTATGATGGGTGTATTATTGCTTGTGGTTGCCGGCCTATAGGTGTTAATCGAATTATTGCAACCAAAAGTCTGATATTTGTTGATGTGGCAACCCCCAATTATACAAATAACTCAAAACCTATTAATAATACATTCTCAACAATCGCGCAAACTGATATTCCCACACAAATTAATTCATTAGTAGCATCAAATGAGGATAAAACAAAGATTCGTCTTGACGCTCAAAATTTACTTGATTGTGCGCATGAAGTTTGTGAAAAACACCTTTACCATGACAATATAAAACAAGATTTTATTGATGATATTGATAATTTCGCCACGCACATTGTAAATCAAGTCGAAAGCGGAGCGATGAGTTATGAACAAGGCTCAAAAGCGATAAAATCTGAAGAAAAGAGTTTATGGGATCAAAGCCTGTACTGGCTAGATCGGGGACTAAGTGTTTTAGGCGGTGCAGGCTTGATAATGACAGGGATTGCAATGTGCACAACTGGTGTGGGTTGTATACTTGGCACATATGTTGCCGCGCATGGTGTTAATAGTATTCAAGAAGGGGTTACCGGCGAGGATGGTTTTTTAAAATCTGCGTATCAAGATGCGGCGGAAGGATTAGGAATGTCTAAAGAGACAGGTTCTTTGGCTTATGATTTAGTTGATATAGGTATATCTGTACATGGTAAACTTAAATTAGTTCCTAAAATTGATAAAAGTTTTGCAATCAATAAATACAATCGTGTTAATTCAACGAAATTCAAATTATTTCATTATGGTAGAAAGGATTTGATACAAGCCTATAGACAGATGAATAAATGGTTGTTAGGTTCTGAAATATTGAGTGATGTTATATCATTATATAAAATTTATGAAGAGGCTGAAAATATATTAGTTAAAGACAATGAAAGTAGTGAGACAAATCTATATATTTCAAAACCAGAACAGATTGATAATATAGAGAAAATTGTAGATAGTTGTGCAATAGTAATACGTATTACAGGTAATGAATCTGATGCAGATGATCAACCTAATTACTCGCTGTGCACGCGCTTAGATGGTACTACATATCGGCAATATTTTGATGGCCATATTGAATAAAAGGAATAACAAAGATGATTATATTGATTTACATTGCGTATTACTTTATTTCAATTATACCTATTATTATTGCTTATCGTTTTAGAAAATATACAGTAAGTGATTATCACTATAACAAACGTTTGAAATGGCAAAGGCGTATTATGTTGGTTTTCCATTATATTGCTCTGCTTATTCAAGTTATAATTGCATGTAAACTTGAACGTATCGTTCGTTCTAATCCAGATTATGGTCCTCTTTTATTATCAGCATGTATATTTCTAATTATTTATAACTTTTTTTCAATATCCTGGTTAGAAAGCCCAAAAGAGTATTTAAAAAAGAAAAAAAAATGGAAATAATAATGAATTTAGTGAAGTGAGCTTTCCACCATTAACGACTAGAAAAATAACATAGATGATTATATTGATTTACATTGCGTATTACTTTTTCTCAATTTTGCCTATTATTACTTATCGTTTTCGAAAATATACAATAAGTGATTATCACTATAACAAACGTTTGAAATGGCAAAGGCGTATCATGTTGGTTTTTAATTATGTTGCTTCAGTTGCTCAAATTATAATTGCATGTGAACTTGAACGTATTGTTCGTTCTAATCAAGATTATGGTCCTCTTTTATTATCAGCATGTATATTTCTAATTATTTATCCTTTTCCAATATCCTGGTTAGAAAGCCCGAAAGAGTATAAAAAAAAGAAAAAATGGAAATAATAATGAATTTAGTGAAGTAAGCTTTCCACCATTAACGACTGTCGCATTACCTTACAAAAAATTGGATAATATATAGCGACGTTGATATCAAATAAATTAAATAAGAACAATGAGTTGGTTGAGCCAAAATTATCTCCATAAGTACCAGTGATTTAATCAAGAGTAAGTTTATAGTTGTTTGTGTTAAATAAGAGAATATAAGAAGAAATTTTTATTTTTAAAATGCTGATAGCAAAAAGCCTACTCAATGAGCAGGCTTTTTTATTTAAAATTGGTCGGCGAGAGAGGATTCGAACCTCCGACCCACTGGTCCCAAACCAGTTGCGCTACCAAGCTGCGCTACTCGCCGTTAGGATGCGCATAATACTTTGCTAACCATAAACTGTCAATAGTTACATTAAAAAATTATGCGCTTTGCTTAATTATATAGAGAAAGGTGCTGGTGTTTTGCCAATACGTTGATAAAATTCGGTAACAAATTCTTCATAACGTTTGTTAGCAACTGCTTCTCGAATCTCTGCCATTAAGCGTTGATAATAGCGTAAATTGTGAATAGTATTTAAACGAGCGCCTAGAATCTCACCACATTTATCTAAATGATGAAGATAAGATTTGGTGTAATTTTTACAGGTGTAACAATCACAATGTGGATCAAGTGGTGTTGTGTCATCTTTATATTTAGCATTACGGATTTTTATCACACCATCAGTCACAAATAGATGACCATTACGGGCATTACGTGTTGGCATGACGCAATCGAACATATCAATACCACGGCGAACGCCTTCAACTAAATCTTCTGGTTTACCCACACCCATTAAATAGCGAGGTTTATCAGCAGGTAATTGTGGACAAGTCCCTTCTAAAATTCGATGCATGTCGGCTTTTGGCTCGCCAACAGCTAATCCGCCAACAGCATACCCATCAAAACCAATTTCGGTTAATCCTTTAATTGAAATGTCTCGTAATTCTTGATGGATGCCACCTTGGACAATACCAAACAAGGCATTTTTATTACCGAGTTCATCAAAGCGTTGACGACTCCGTTTTGCCCAGCGTAAAGACATTTCCATCGATTTTTTGACATAGTCCCACTCTGCTGGAAAAGGGGCACATTCATCAAAGATCATGACAATATCTGAACCAAGATCATATTGGATTTCCATCGAAATTTCTGGCGAAAGAAAAATAGAATCGCCATTAATTGGATTGCGAAAATAGACACCTTCTTCTTTAATTTTACGGATATCACCAAGGCTAAATACTTGAAATCCGCCTGAGTCGGTTAGAATCGGACCTGGCCACTGCATAAAATCATGTAAATCACCATGTTTACGCATAATTGCTTGTCCCGGTCTTAACCATAAATGGAAAGTATTTCCCAATAGGATTTGTGCGCCGGTTGCAGCGACTTCTTCGGGAGTCATACCTTTGACGGTACCATAAGTACCCACCGGCATAAATGCTGGTGTTTCAACTGTATATTCAACGCCACGGCGATCGAACTTCATTCGTCCACGACGCGCTAAGCCGTCGGTATTATCTAATTCAAATTTCATTTTTTTGTTAACCTCTTGCGACCAAATAAACAGTTTGGCGCGAATTATTGATATAATACGTCATTGTATTATGATTTTTCGGCGCCTAGTTTAGCGTGGCTGACCGTATTAGACAATATTTAGAAGGTTTTTGACGTTTGTGAAAAGTTTTTTGTCGTTATTTTGGCTCGTTTATGTATTGCTATTTTGTTTGGTAGGTTGTCAAAGTCACAATAAAAGTACCTTAAAATTAATTTCTGCTGATGTAGCGAGTCGGTTATCGCCTTCTGATATTATGGCAATGAGCCAGCTTGCTTGTATGGAAATGGATGAAAAAGCAGTAATTCCTGCTAGTTATCATAAAATGAGCCAACGATTAAATAGAGTCGCCTTAACATTACCACAAACGATTAATCATATTAAATTAAATTATAAAGTCTATCTTGATACTGAGCCAAATGCATGGTCCACAGCCAATGGTTGTATTCGCATAAATAGTGGTTTAATAAAACTATTAAATGATGCTGAATTACAAGCAGTTATTGCTCATGAACAGGCTCATATTGCTTTACAACATTTTGTTAGTTCGTTTCAACAAGCTTCTTACATCGAACTTGCTGACAAAGTGAATGAAATTGTTATCTTCCAAAAAGAAGCTGTTGCTCAGCAACATGAAATAGAGGCAGATAATTATGCTTTTGACTTATTAGTTAACCAAAACATTGATCCTATTGGTTTAGTTGGTATGTTATCTAAAATGCCTATTCATGCTGTAAAAGATCCAGCTTCACATCCTTCAACTTTAAAGCGTATCAATAATATTTTAGATAAGATGAGTGGCAAGTAACTTTGACAACTTGTTTAGTTAAAAAAGACCTGCCTAATTTTGATATTCAATCGGCAATAGGTAAAAGATTGAAATAATCGTAACTGTTATTGTTGATTTTGTTTAGTAATGAACATAGCATCGCCATAACTAAAAAAACGATATTGTTGTTTGACAGCTTCTTGATAAGCATTCATTGTATTTTGATAACCAGCAAACGCAGAAACCAGCATAATTAATGTTGATTCAGGTAAGTGAAAATTAGTAATTAAGCTATCGATAACATTAAAGTGATAACCAGGATAGATAAATATTTGAGTGTCATTAAAAAATGGTGCAATCTTACCAGTTTTTTGTGCCGCGCTTTCCAGTGCTCTAACCGAGGTTGTTCCAACTGCTATGACTTTATTGCCTCTTGCTTTGCATGCTAAAACAGCGTCAACTACTGATTGCGGGACTTGTGCATACTCAGCGTGCATCACATGTGATTCTATATTTTCTACTCTGACGGGTTGGAATGTGCCGGCACCAACATGTAAGGTTACAAAAGCCATCTCAATACCTTTTTGTTTTAATTTTTCTAATAAAGGTTGATCAAAATGCAATCCGGCAGTCGGGGCGGCAACCGCTCCCGGTATTTTACTGTAAACGGTTTGATAAACTTCACGATCATGGCTGTCATCGGGCCTATCTATATAAGGCGGTAATGGTATATGGCCAATTTTATTTAAGATTGTCAGCACATCATCAGGAAATTGTAGTTCAAATAAACTATCGTGCCGAGCGAGCATAATTACATTAACCGATGCATCTTCGCCTAATATTAATTCAGCGCCTTCTTTAGGTGATTTTGATGCTTTTATGTGGGCTAGCGCGCGATGATTATCTAACAATCGTTCAATTAAGATCTCAATTTTACCACCAGAGGCTTTTTTACCATAAACCCGAGCAGGAATTACTCGAGTATTATTAAAAACCAGTAAATCGCCAGGATTGATTTTATCGATAATATCGGAAAAGACGCCATGTTCTATCTGACCTGTTGCACCATCAAGTGATAACAGACGGCATGCACTTCTTGTTTCTGACGGGTGCTTGGCTATAAGTTCTTTGGGAAGAGTGAAGTCAAAATCAGATAATTGCATAATTATATACCTCAAAAAAATGACCCAATAGTCTAAGCTTCCTGATATAGGTAAGCAAGTAATTCTTTTTTCTAGTATAAAACAAGCAATTATTTATTGATTATTACTCAAGTTAGTTTAAAATTTTTGGAATCTAACTGAAAATTAGATAAAAGTTGATTATTAATAATATAAGGAAAGGAAAAAGAGTATGAAGAAACATCAAAAAACATTATTAGTTACGCTACCTTTGGTTGCAGCAATGTCTTTAGTCGGTTGTAACATCAACCCAAATGATGCAGTTAATTTGGGGATGAAAGGTCTTAAAGCGGTAACTTTAAGTGATAATGATGTTAAGCAATTAAGTCAAGAAGCTTGTGCTCAAATGGATGCTCAATCAAAAATTGCACCGGCTAATAGTACTTATACTAAACGACTCAATAAAATTGCTAAAGCGCTTGGTAATAATGTTGAGGGTACACCAGTTAATTATAAAGTTTATTTAACTAAAGATGTTAATGCGTGGGCAATGGCAAATGGTTGTGTGCGTGTATATAGCGGTCTGATGGACTTGATGAACGATAATGAAGTTGAAGGTGTACTCGGTCATGAATTAGGTCACGTTGCTTTAGGTCATAGCAAAAAAGCAATGCAAGTGGCTTATACTACTGAAATTGCTCGTGATGCTGCTGCGGCATCAGGAAACAGTGTAGTTTCATCAATTTCTCAATCACAATTAGGTGATTTAGCTGCAAAAGTTATCAATTCACAATTTTCACAAAAACAAGAAACCGCTGCAGATGACTACTCGTTCGATTTCTTAGTGAAAAGAAAGATTAATCCAGCAGGACTTGCTACTGCATTTGATAAATTAGCTGCTCAAGGTGATAGTTCTTCAATTTTAAGTACACACCCATCGTCAAAAGATCGTGCAGAAAATATTCGTGCAAAACTTGCTGGAATCAAAAAATAAATTTGATTCATTTTTCGATTAAAGCGCTTTTGATAGCGCTTTTTTATAATACATTGAGTTAAAAACTCAACTTTAGCGTCTTTTTTAACAAAATCTGCTGATAGTGATTACCCTATATCATCATGCTATTTTAGATGTTCTTTTAGCAACTAATTCAAACAATTAGAATGTTAGTCTTCGCGGCAAGCTGATTTATTGGCGTTAGCATAAATTGGCAGTGAATATTGGCATCATTTCTTAAATAATCTTGTTGAGCAAGTATCAGTACAGCTGGTGTAACGAGATTTGAGACAATAAGTTTAAACCGTAATAGATAAATTTAGTTAGTGATAATTTGTGTCGATTAAAATTTATTAATAAACGATTTTAAGTTAATTAAATATGATTGTAGTGTTTTTGTTTAACCCCTCTAATTCTCAAGCAGCAAAAAGAGGGGGGGAGAATCCTAAAGTAGATAATTTTTTGTTTATTGTTTATAACTAGATAAGAATTTAGCAAATCGTCCAATAGCATCTTCAAGCTGACCAGTATGAGGTAAAGCCACAATTCTAACATGATCGGGTTTATGCCAGTTAAATCCAGTTCCTTGTACTAACAATACTTTTTCTTGCAATAAAAAGTCTAACACTAATTTTTGATCATTATGGATATTGAATTTTTGTTGATCAAGTTTTGGAAATAAGTATAAAGCGCCTTGTGGTTTAGTACACGAAACACCGGGTATATCATTAAGTAAACGCCATGCCAACATGCACTGGTCATAAAGTCGACCACCCGGAACAATAAATTCATTAATACTTTGGTAGCCGCCAAGCGCACCTTGAATAGCGTGTTGTAATGGTACATTAGCACATAGTCGCATTGAAGCGAGCATATTTAAGCCTTCAATATAGCCTTTTACATGTTGTTTAGGGCCACAAAGTGCCATCCAACCTTGTCTAAAGCCTGCAACACGGTAAGTTTTTGATAAGCCGCTCATGGTGACAACAAATAAATCAGGGGCTAATGCAGCAATAGAATAATGGACTGCATCATCATATAAAATTTTGTCATAAATTTCGTCAGCAAAAATAATCAAATTATTTTGACGGGCAATTTCGGCAATTTCTAGTAATACTTCTTTGCTATAAACCGCACCTGTTGGATTATTTGGATTGATGATAACAATCCCTTTTGTTTTTGGCGTGATTTTTCGTTTGATATCTTCTAAATCAGGTGACCAATTGGCCTCTTCATCGCATAAATAGTGAATGGCATTTCCGCCAGATAGACTAATTGCAGCTGTCCATAATGGGTAATCTGGCATAGGTACTAGCACTTCATCGCCACTATTTAGTAAGGCTTGCATCGATTGTACGATTAATTCTGATACACCATTACCAATATAGATATCCTCAACATCAATATTTGAAACCCCTCTTGCTTGATAATGTTGCATAACTGCTTTACGGGCTGAGTAAAGACCTTTGGAATCACAATATCCTTGCGAAGTTGGTAGATTACGAATTACATCAACAAGGAGTTCATCAGGCGCATTAAAACCAAATGGGGCGGGATTTCCAATATTGAGTTTAAGAATCGTTTGCCCTTCTTCTTCTAGGCGTTTGGCATGATCGAGAATAGGTCCTCTAATATCATAACAAACATGATCCAATTTATTTGATTTTTGAAAATTTACCATAATGCAGCCCTTTCAATTTGTTGTAATCGTCTTTATTATTTCTAAAAAAAACAATCTACTCCTATTTCGATAATTTTTGAAGATGTTATTATAATCAACGCTATAAATATTTTTTAACTGTGTAAAAATTGTGCTGGAGAGTGTTATGAAAACCATTTTAACGGTTATAGGTAAAGATCAAACAGGGATTATTGCAGGTATTAGTCAAAAGCTTTATGAATTGGATATTAATATTTTAGATGTAAGCCAAACTATTATGGATGAATACTTTACCATGATTATGTTGTTAGATTTATCTAAAATCAAAGTGAGCTTTGATGAGGTAAAAACGGCATTAATTCAATCGGGTGAAAAACTGAAAGTTAAAGTCAATATTCAACGTGAAGAAATCTTTGATGCTATGCATCGCCTATAATCTAAATTTGATACTCATTACTGAAGGATAATACTAATGGAAACAAAACAGATCCTCGAAACCATTAAAATGATAGAGGAAGAGAAGCTTGACATCCGCACAATAACCATGGGTATTTCCCTACTAGATTGCATTGATAGTGATGGTGAAAAAGCGCGTCAAAAGATCTTTGAAAAAATTACTCGTCTTGCCAAAAATTTAGTTAAAGTTGGCGATGAGATCACTTCAGAATTTGGTATTCCTATTATCAATAAACGCATCTCTGTTACACCTATATCGTTAATTGCAGGTGCAAGTGACGATAAAGATTATGTTGAGTTTGCAAAAACGCTTGATGCGGCAGCTAAAGCTGTTGGGGTTAACTTTATTGGTGGATTTTCGGCTTTAGTGCAAAAAGGTTACCATAAAGGCGATGAAATTTTAATTAACTCCATTCCGCAAGCATTAGCTCAAACAGAACGTGTATGTTCATCGGTTAATGTCGGCTCAACTCAAACTGGTATCAATATGGATGCAGTTAAGCAGATGGGGCAAATTATCAAACAAGCAGCTAGTTTAACTGCAAATAATAGCAGTATGGCTTGTGCAAAATTAGTGGTTTTTGCTAATGCGGTTGAAGATAACCCATTTATGGCAGGGGCTTTTCATGGCGTTGGTGAGGCTGACTGTGTTATTAATGTTGGCGTCAGTGGCCCAGGTGTGGTTAAACGCGCACTGGAAAAAGTAAAAGGCCAATCTTTTGATGTCGTTGCCGAAACGATTAAAAAAACCGCTTTTAAAATTACCCGCATGGGGCAACTTGTTGGTAAAGAAGCTTCTGAGCGTTTAGGCGTAAAATTTGGGATTGTTGATTTATCATTAGCACCAACGCCTGCTATTGGTGATTCTGTTGCTCATATCTTAGAAGAAATGGGATTGGAAGTTGTTGGTACACATGGCACTACAGCAGCACTCGCTATGCTTAATGATGCTGTTAAAAAAGGCGGTGTTATGGCTTGTGGTCATGTGGGTGGTTTAAGTGGTGCATTTATTCCGGTTTCTGAAGATGCTGGTATGATAGATGCAGTTAATAATGGCGCACTGAATTTAGAAAAACTCGAGGCAATGACGTGTGTTTGTTCGGTAGGACTTGATATGATTGCGATTCCAGGCGACACGCCTGCCGAAACTATTTCGGCAATCATTGCTGATGAGGCTGCAATTGGTGTTATCAACCATAAAACGACTGCTGTCAGAATTATTCCTGCTGTTGGGTTAAAGGTTGGCGATAATATCGAATTTGGTGGTTTACTTGGTCATGCTCCCGTTATGCCGGTTAATAAATATAGTTCATGCGATTTTATTAATCGTGGCGGCCGTATTCCTGCGCCAATTCACTCCTTCAAAAACTAAGCGATTATTTTGTGATGCCTTGTATATCGAAAAAGACAAGGTATCACATAACATTCTGTCTATTATTTCTATCTGATAATCTAAAACGCGATTTTCTTGTTCTTCTTTTTTATGGTTACCCCTATGACGAGCAATCACATGGATACTATTTGGTAACAAATCAATTAGCCTTATTTTTTCTTCTCTAAAATTAACTATATAAAAAATAAGTTGATTTAATTTAGGTGGTAACCAGTAAAGCCTGCGTTTGGCAATTTGCTTCACAATATGTAGGATAAGATGGGAGATAAATCTAACCACCAACTATTTTTTGAAAATTTCATTGTGTTAGATGAACGCGACGACAATGCCGATCAATTTTTTGATTTTACGTTTCCTATTTTAAAACTAGAAAGCTATGGGTAAGACTCCTTTTTACTCGCTATTAAGCAACGAGAATCGTTATATTCAACCGTACTACTGACTGAACCTATGTTGTGGCTATGCCACATACCGATATCGAATATGTGATTAAACCTTTTATTTTTTAGCCAGGTTAAAGCGCCGATTGAATGGTGTAAAATGGCAAATAATATCCGTTCAATTGCTCATCATAGGGAGAAAGATTTCAATTTTCAAATTGGTAAAAACAATGATGGTACTTTTATAAAGAAGTTTTAGGAAATACATGCATTTCAGTATAAAAATAAAGTTAACTAATAAAACGGCTAATTTTACGTTAAATGCTTTCGTTTAGTGATAATGAATAATCAATTGTTTACAGACTCAAAAAGTTTATAATCAGCATAAAGGTATGGTTGTTAAACAAACAAATAGAATGGTGTGTATGAAAAGATTTTTAATTATTATTACAGCATGCTTTGTATTAAACATATCATTTAATCAAGTATTAAGTGCACCTCAATCAGATAAAACTTTTATTCTTCGCTCCGATAAAGCATTGCCATCCATTCAAGTATCTGAGCAAAAAATTTTTTCAATGTGAATTTTAATAAAATAAAAACAGATAAAACAGAAAAAACACAGCAATCTAATGAAAGACAGATCGTGCTTTATAGTAATGATGTAGATAATGCTCGGATTTTTATTATGTATGAAGTTGTCAATAATGAACAAGATGCGATGACAGTTTTTTTAACGCAATTAAAACTACGAGGTAATGAAAATCCGGAAATTAAATCTTACAAAAATGTGAAATATGTTGAAAGTATTGATTCCAAAATAAATGGGCGCTATATCTATACTCAACAATTTGACCAAGCAAAAGGCTTTGTTGTAATAGAGGCTTTAATGTAGCACATTGATGCAAAAAATAGTGATTTTTACCAAACAATAAATCCAATTCAAACCACCAAGCTAATAGATGAATTAATCAAATTTTCTAAACCATAACAAAAAAGGATAGCAAATCAGCAAGTAAGTAAAGTCGTAGTAAAATTTTATTATTTTATTGTGTTTTTACTTAGCTCATAAAGGAAACAAAAATGAAAAAAGTTATAATCAGTTTTATCTCAATATTATTGTTTGGTTGTGGGGCTTTAGAAAGTAATTATCAACCTGGCAATTATGGTCCGATGTTAACGGTAATTAATCAAAAATTACCAACTTATGATTTACCCAAAAAATTAGATTTCCACAATAAAACCTATTATATATATAATCAAAGTCGTGATAGTGGTTCAGGTAATCCTAATGATAAGCGTGCAATTATGTACATGCAAGATCCTAAATCAGCAACCTATTATGAAGATTATTTCATCATTATGGATGATATCGTTGCCAATGCTCAAGATGCTCAAAAACTCTTTAAATTGCAAATCGCAATACGTTCATCTGATCCGAAAGTCACTCAAGAAGGTAACGTTTATTATGCCGTAGGAACTGATGAAAAAAATGGTATAGGTTATTTAATTGTCAGTACTTATGATGAATCAACCCATTTGGCTCGTAATCGTTTTTATCTCATTCTACTTAATGAAAAAAATGACCATTTAGTAAAATATATGCAAACCCATACTAAACAAATGGTACAAGAGATATTGAAATTAGGACGTAAATAGTTAATTTACCAGTCTAATACTGATAACATCAATGACAAGAATAGCAGCGTTAGTTGCGTTAATCGTTATGCACTGCTAGTATTGCAAAATTTCGATATAACAATGGTGATTATGCGTAACACATTTTCTGAAAGTTACTTTCAACGTTTTAGCGGAATTGCGCGGTTATATGGTGAATCTGCATTGGCTTCTTTTGCTCGTGCCCATATCTGCGTGATAGGCATAGGTGGGGTAGGTTCTTGGGTAGCTGAATCACTAGCGCGTAGTGGTGTGGGTCAAATTACATTGATTGATATGGATGATGTTTGTGTCACCAATACCAATCGTCAAATTCATGCCTTAACAACAACTATCGGCAAAGCCAAAACAGCGGTTATGGCTGATAGAATTTTGCAGATCAATCCTGAATGCATTGTTAATGAGATCGATGATTTTATTAATGTTGATAATGTTAGCGACTATTTAGGCAGCAAACAGTTACCACGTTATGATTATATCATTGATGCAATTGATAGTGTCCGTGATAAAGCTGCGGTATTGGCATATTGTAAACGCCAGAAGTTAAAGGTGATAACGATTGGTGGGGCTGGCGGTCAAAAAGATCCTACCCAAATTAGGATCGTTGATTTAGCCAAAACGATTCAAGATCCATTAGCGGCTAAGTTACGCGAACGCTTAAAAAACGATTATAAACTGAATAAAGACAGTAAAGGTAAATATTCAATTCCTTGCGTTTTCTCAACCGAACAACTCACTTATCCAGCTAAAAATGGTCAAATTTGCTTTACCAAAAGTGATGCCGACGGCGCGAAAAAAATGGATTGTGCATCGGGTTTTGGGGCAATTACAACCGTTACAGCAACCTTTGGTTTTGTTGCAGTTAGTTATGTGTTAAATAAATTGTCTAAAATATAACGATACACCCCTCTATATTATTAATATTAAACATTAATTGTTAACTCATGACCATTTTTGTCTAAAAATGGTTTTTTATCAAAAAAATAACCGATATTTGTTGTTATTTATTCTGTTAATCACTTTCATTTTGTCTGCTATATTTATTTTTTGTGCAATATTATTGTATAAAGTAAAAAACTGATTTAGGATAACGACAATTTCGTTTAGTTGTTATGCTGAAGCATTTAAAATTCAAGGAAGAAGCCAAACGATCCAGATTTATTTTTTTAATTTCAAGGAGAAATCTATGGCAGTAACCAACATGAATGAGTTAAATGAGTTAATGGCCCGTGTTAAAAAAGCACAGGAAACTTATTCAACTTATACTCAAGAGCAAGTCGACAAAATCTTCGTCGCAGCCGCGACAGCAGCTGCAGCAGCTAGAATCCCACTAGCTCAACAAGCTGTAGAAGAATCAGGCATGGGAATAGTAGAAGATAAAGTCATTAAAAATTTATTTGCTGCTGAGTACATTCTAAATAAATACCGACATGATAAAACATGTGGTGTTGTTGCAGAAAATGAACCATACGGAACAATAACCTTAGCTGAACCTTTAGGTATTATTTGTGGTATCGTTCCAACAACCAACCCTACTTCTACCGCAATTTTCAAATCTTTAATCAGCTTAAAAACTCGTAACGCCATTGTTTTTTCTCCACATCCTAGAGCTAAAAAATCAACTATTGAAGCTGCTCGAATCGTCTTAAATGCTGCAATTAAAGCTGGTGCGCCGAAAGATATTATTGGCTGGATTGATGAACCTTCTATTGAATTATCGAATGCATTAATGCATCACGATGATGTTGCTGCTATTTTGGCAACCGGTGGTCCAGGTATGGTTAAAGCGGCTTACAGCTCAGGTAAACCAGCACTAGGTGTTGGGGCAGGTAATACGCCAGTTATTATTGATGAAACGGCTGATTTAAAACGTGCTGTTGCCTCTGTACTTATGTCTAAAACGTTTGATAACGGCATGATCTGTGCATCTGAACAAGCGATTGTTGTTGTTGATTCTGTGTACGATGAAGTTAAACGTTTATTAACACAATATGGTGCATATGTTTTAAATGCTAAAGAAACTAAAGCCGTTCAAGGCATTATTTTAAATGATAAGGGTGCTTTAAATGCTAACATTGTTGGTCAACCAGCAACCAAGATTGCTGAAATGGCTGGCTTTAAAGCCCCGGCAGGTGCAAAAGTCCTTGTCGGTGAAGTGACTAAAGTTGATTTGTCAGAACCTTTTGCGCATGAAAAACTTTCACCAACATTGGCTATGTTCAAAGCAAAAGATTTTAATGAAGCTGTCGAAAAAGCCGAAAAATTAGTTGAAATGGGTGGTATGGGTCATACCTCTGTTCTTTATACTGATCAAGATAGTAATCGTGAGCGAATTGCTTATTTTGGCAGCAAAATGAAAACGTGTCGTATCTTAATTAACCAACCAGCTGCACATGGTGGTATTGGTGATTTATATAACTTTGATTTAGCGCCATCTTTAACATTGGGTTGTGGTTCTTGGGGGGGTAACTCGGTATCTGAAAATGTTGGACCGAAACACTTACTTAACAAGAAAACCATCGCTAAGAGAGCAGAAAATATGTTATGGCATAAATTACCAAGTTCTATCTATTTTAAACGTGGCTCACTACCTGTTGCTTTAAATGAAATAATTGAGCAAGGAGCAAAACGCGTCTTTTTAGTTACTGATAAATTTTTATTTAATAACGGTTATTCAAAACAAATTACTGATCAATTAGAAGCACAAGGCGTAATTTGCGAAACCTTCTTTGATGTTGAAGCTGATCCAACGTTAAGTATTGTTCGTAAAGGAACACAATCAATGACAGACTTCCAACCCGATACTGTTATTGCTTTGGGTGGTGGTTCGCCAATGGATGCGGCTAAAATCATGTGGGTACTTTATGAACACCCAGAAACAAAATTTGATGAATTAGCGTTGCGTTTTATGGATATTCGTAAACGTACTTGTCACTTCCCTAACATGGGTAAAAAAGCTAAATTAATTTGTGTAGCAACTACATCGGGTACGGGTTCTGAAGTAACACCATTTGCCGTGGTAACAGATGATGCAACTGGTCAAAAATATCCATTAGCCGATTATGCCATTACGCCTAACATGGCAATTGTTGATGCTAATTTAGTAATGAATATGCCAAAATCACTTTGTGCTGCGGGTGGTTATGATGCAGTAACTCATGCTTTAGAAGCTTATGTGTCTATCATGGCGAGTGAGTTTTCTGATGGTCAAGCATTACAAGCATTAAGTTTGTTAAAAACTTATTTACCTGCAAGTTATAAAGATGGTGCGAAAAACCCTGTTGCGCGTGAAAAAGTGCATAGTGCGGCAACATTAGCGGGTGTCGCTTTTGCTCAAGCATTTTTAGGTGTTTGTCACTCAATGGCGCATAAAATTGGCGCTGCTTTCCATATTCCTCATGGTTTTGCTAATGCAATGCTTATTAGTAATGTAGTGCGATTTAATGCAACCGATAAACCAACTAAACAAGGTACGTTTAGCCAATACGGTTATCCTAAAGCGGTAAGTCGTTATGCAGAAATTGCAGACCATTTAGGATTAACATCCGCAAGTGATAAAGATGAGAAGAAAGTTGAAAAACTGATCGCTTGGCTAGATCAACTTAGAATAGAGCTTGATATACCGTTTTCTATTAAAGAATTTGGTGTAGATGAAAAAGCATTTTTAGCGCAAGTTGATCAACTTGCTGTGGATGCCTTTGATGACCAATGTACTGGAGCAAACCCGCGTTATCCTCTAATTGCTGAATTAAAACAAATTCTACTTGATACTTATTATGGACGTCCATATCAAGATAAAGGTGACATCAGCGAGGATGTTGCAATGCATACTGCCGCTAAAGGTGTAGCAGTTGAATCAAAGAAAAAAGTCGCTAAGAAGAAATAATTTAAAATATTATTTTTGATTAAATAAAAACCTGAAATAGCTTAAATTTCAGGTTTTTTTTATGTTTTTGATTTTTTTTTAAGCAAACAAAATAAAATTTGATTTTTTTGCTTGCAAGCTTAAATGTTCTAGTCCATAATGCGCAGCACTTAGGCCGGCTTAGCTCAGTAGGTAGAGCAACTGACTTGTAATCAGTAGGTCGCCAGTTCGATTCCGGCAGCCGGCACCATTTTCCTAAGTAAACAAAATTATAAAGATTCGGGGTGGGGTTCCCGAGCGGCCAAAGGGAGCAGACTGTAAATCTGCCGTGTCACACTTCGAAGGTTCGAATCCTTCCCCCACCACCACATATCTAATATTAGCAATAGCTAATTGAAGCATTTAGGTAGCCGAGTTTGAACATGCGGGCATCGTATAATGGCTATTACCTCAGCCTTCCAAGCTGATGATGCGGGTTCGATTCCCGCTGCCCGCTCCAATTGCTGATATAGCTCAGTTGGTAGAGCGCACCCTTGGTAAGGGTGAGGTCGGCAGTTCAAATCTGCCTATCAGCACCATTCTTGTTAATCTCCTAAACTTCTAAAAATATCGAATTTGACTGCTTTAAAGCTTGTCACTCGATGGCTTTATCTGTTATCATTCAGAGCTAATTTTAAGTTAGTATTATATTGATATTAAATATGATACTTGGTTAATGTGGTGATTCACCACCGATTTGTATTACATTTGAGGGACGATAAATGTCTAAAGAAAAATTTGAACGTACAAAACCCCACGTTAACGTTGGTACAATCGGCCACGTTGACCATGGTAAAACAACTTTAA